>JANWKK010000117.1 GCA_025451425.1 Gemmatimonadaceae bacterium | reverse complement strand
TGGTGATAGGTGCTGGGCATTTCTGGGAAAGTCGCGAAGCAGCAGAGTGCTGGGGCCGCTCTCGCCGACGCACTTTAGCAAAGACAAACAATCTGACCTGGTGCGTGGAGGCCCTGCCATCCAGAGGAGTCGTCAGTGGCTTCAGCGCGTGTCAGCGGTTTCAGCGGCCACTTTCCCCTACGGAGAGCGATCATCCCGAAATTGCCGGAAGAACCCAACACTGCCATTCTTACGACGACGCCGGCTGTACGAGGAGCCAATGGTAGTGTTGACATAGTGCCCCGGAGCGACCCCGCTCCTGCTATCACCATCTTGATTACGCTCCACTAGTTCAGGAAGGTACAGAATCATGTCCTCTGGAAGGCCGTTCGTATTGCTGGCAGGCGCCTGCGCGGTCGCCGTCTTCTCTGGTTCCTGCATGCACCATGCTGCCCAGACCCATACTGTGCCGAGGCCGAACTACGATCCGCCTGCGAATCTTGTGCGCACCGACTTTCCGGCGTGGCCGTTCCCTCGCGGAATCCCTGACACACGAAGGGAAGATGGAACGCTCTTCCACGTCCCTGGAAGCAAAGAGGCGTTCACCCTCACGCAAATCAACGGCAGCCATGCCACGATTGACTGGTTTCCTGACCAGCATCCCGCGCCCCCGGCGCCGGTGATCGAGGGCAGAGCCGGTGCGTATAACGCGTGCGGCCAGTGTCACCTCATTGACGGAAGCGGCAAACCGGATACGGGCGACCTTCGCGATCTTCCTGTCGAGTACATCGTGCAGCAGATCGTCGATATGAAGAACGACAGGCGGCACGCGTCGATTCCGAATGCGCCGCTTGCGCTGATGGTCGCGATTGCGAAAGGCATCAGTCTGGACGAAGCTCGTCAGGCCGCAGAGTACTTCCACTCCATCAAGCCGGTGAAGAAGCTGCGGATCGTGGAGACAGACACGGCACCGGTGACTCATCCCGCTGCGCACGCCGTGCAGCAGGTCGACCCCAGCGGAGCCACGGAGCCGATTGGTACGCGCATCATCGAAGTTCCTGAAGACTTTGAACGCACCGAGCTGCGCGATCCGAGTTCCGGCTTTGTCGCATACGTCCCGAAGGGCAGCATCGAGAAGGGCGAGGTGCTTGCGAAGACCGGCGGCGTTGCCAAGACCACGCCATGCGCTTCATGCCACGGCGAAGGCCTGAAAGGCTCGGGAGACATGTTCCCGCGCATCGCCGGTCACTCGCCCACCGCTACGGCACGCCAGCTCTACGATTTCAAGAGCGGAACACGCGACGGGAAGAACGCTGCGGCGATGAAGGCGGTCGTGAAGAAGTTGACTGATGAGGACATTGTAAACCTGGCCGCGTACGTCGCTTCCTTGCAGCCATAGGGTCACCGATGGTAGTGCTGCAGAAGAGAGCCAATCGCGAGTAGCTGCCCGCTGAGCTGCTTGTCTCACGGCTCGCCGCTGGCTCTGGTCGCTTAGGTAGTTCTCTGATTTCCGTAAGCTCTCGGCTTGCCTCTCGCGTCTGGGCTCGCCTTCCGGGATGAGATGCCGACACCGATTGGAAAGCGCCCCCAATCGATCGCCAACGTGAGAGGTTGACAGCGATATCCGCCGGCTGTATCCCTAAGTGAACAAGGTATCCACTCACCGGGACTCAGATGGCCGGATCGGATCTCTTCACCGGAACGCTCGACATCCTCATCCTCAAGGCCGTGAGCTGGGGGCCACGCCACGGGTATGCGATCGGGCGGTGGATTCGTGAGACGACCGCCGAGGATGTCGTCGTGCAGGAAGGCGCCCTCTACCCCGCCCTGCATCGGCTCGAGCGAAGGGGACTGCTCGCCGAGGATTGGGGACTGAGCGAGACGGGACGCGAAGCGAAGTACTACTCGCTCACCCCTGCCGGACGCGCGCACCTCCGCGCCGAACGGAAGCGCTGGTCGCGCTTCGCCTCCGCCGTGAGCCGCGCGCTCTCGGCAGCCACCGCCTGACCGAGGCTCGTTATGCATCGAAGCTTCCGCGGCATCAAGCCTAACGCCTCGCGCGACGTCGCCGACGAGCTGCGCTTTCATCTGGAGATGCGCACCCGCGAGTTCATCGACCAGGGCATGTCACCGGAGGACGCGCGGCGCGCCGCCGATGCTGCGTTCGGCGACCTGGCCGCGATCGACGCCCAGCTGCGCGCCGAGCGCGAGTCGCGCGAGCGGGGTAAGGCGCGGACAGACCGGGCGCACGAGCTGGCGATGGACGTGCGATTCGCGCTCCGCACCCTGCGCAAGAACATCGGCTTCACCGCCGCCACGCTCGGGACCCTCGCCCTCGGGATCGGCGCGGCGACGGCAGTGTTCACGGTCGTCAATGGCGTGCTGCTGCGGCCTCTGCCCTACCCCGACCCATCGCGCCTGGCGATGGTCTGGATGTCGTCGAAGCAATATGGCGAACGGCTGCCGCTCTCGGCCGGCTTCTATGATGATGTCGCTGTCCCAACGAGCGACGCGCAGAAGCTCGCCACAACCACTGCCTTTCGCGCCTGGAACTTCAGCATCTCGTTAGGCAGCGAAGCCGAGCAGGTGAATGGCGCGCGCGTTACTCCGTCGTTCTTTGGTGTGATTGGCGTCCGTCCCCGTATCGGGCGCGCGTTCACGGACGCGGACGCGGAAGTCGGGGCATCACCCGTCGTCATCCTGAGCGAGGCGCTGTGGCGGAGCCGTTTCGGCAGCGATCCGAACGTCGTCGGACGCACCATCGAGATGAGCGGCAAACGGTTCACGGTCGTCGGCGTGATGCCGCCGGGGTTCGCGTTCCCGCGCGGCGCGGAGCTGCCGGCGGGTCTGAGCTTCGCGACGCGCACGGAGCTCTGGACGCCGTTAGGCTTCACCGCGCGCGAGCGGGCGGCGTACGGCACGCAGAATCTTGCCGTCGCCGCGCGTCTGCGCCCGGGCGCGACCTTGCCGCGGCTTCAGCAGGCGATGTCGATTCCGCTCCGGAGCTGGCTCGCGGCAAACGCGCCAAAGCTCGACTTGGACTACCAGGTCGCGGATGTTCGCCAACAGGCCGGCGAGCACGTGCGCCGCACGTTGTACTTCCTGTTGGCGGCCGTCGCGCTGCTGCTCTGCATCGCCTGTGCGAACGTGACGAATCTTCTGATCGTGCGCACCGCTCGCCGCCGGCGCGAGTTCGCCGTCCGCGCCGCGCTCGGCGCGGGACGCAGTCGCATCGCGCGACAGCTCGTGACCGAGAACGTGATACTCGCCGCCGGGGGCGCTGTCATCGCGCTCGCGCTGTCCGTATGGGCCACGCGTGCGATGCTCGGGCTCGTGCCCGGATCGATGCCGCGCGCCGACGATATCGCGATCGATTGGAGGGTGTCGCTCACGGTGACGCTCGTGGCGCTCCTCGCCGGCGTGGTATTCGGTTTCGCCGCGGCGACGCAGATCGCGCCAGGCAAGCTCGCCCTCACGTTGCGGGAGGACGGTGCGCGATCGGTCGGCGGCCGCCGCGGCAGCGTGGGACGGCGCACGCTCGTCGTCGCGGAAGTTTCGCTTTCGCTCATGCTGCTGATCGCCGCGGCCCTTCTCACCGTGAGCTTCGTTCGTCTGCAGCACGTCACGCCTGGCTTCGACCCCGCGCGCGTGCTCACGGCCAACGTCGTGTTGCCGCTTCCCGGTGCGTTCGATCCCGCGCGCGACGGGCCAGGCTGGGCGCGTTTCTTCGCGCAGCTCCAGGATCGGCTGTCGCGGTTGGCGGGCGTCGAGGCTGCGGGCGCCATCAGCGTGCTGCCGCTCGAAGAAGCCGCCGAAACTGGCAGCAGCGCAACCGTCGGCGAGCCGCCGCCGGTTCCGGGCAAGGCCCACACGTCGGAGTACTACGTCGTGGAAGGCGACTACTTCCGCGCGATGCACATCCCCATGTTGCAGGGCCGCGCGTTCACGTCGGCCGACGTCGCGACGAGCGAACCCGTCGTGATCGTGAATCGTGAGTATGCGCGCATGTACCTGGGCGGCGTCGCGATGGGCAGGCAGCTGAACACCTTCTTCGATTTCGCGCGGTCGCGTCAGGCGCGCACGATTATCGGGGTCGTAGACAACGTGCAGTCCGGCACGCTCGACAGCCCGCCGCAGCCCCAGGCGTACGTGCCCGAGTCGCAGATGACCTATCCGGGACTCCAGATCGTGCTTCGCACGCGCGGCGATCCGATGGCAGCGCTCCCCGCGATGAAGCGCGAGGTAAAATCCATCGACCCCACCCTTGCCGTCGCGCATCCGCGGTCGATGCAAGACGTGTTCGACGAATCGCTCGCGCGCCGGCGCTTCAGCATGACTCTGATCGGCTTCTTCGCGGCATCTGCATTGGCGCTCGCCATCGCGGGCCTCTACAGCGTGATCGCGCTCAGCGTGAGCAATCGCCGCCGGGAGCTCGGTGTTCGGATGGCGCTTGGCGCGCGGCCGGCGGACATCCTGCGCCTGATCCTGAGTGAGGGTTTCGTAATCGCGGCAGCGGGAATCGTGTTCGGACTCGGCGGGGCATACGCGACGAGCCGGCTCGTGTCGTCACTGCTGTACGGCGTGAGCGCGACGAACGCGCCGATCTATGGCGCGGCGGCGGCGATCACCGTCGTCGTGACGCTCGCGGCGACGATGCTTCCGGCCGTGCGAGCAACGCGTGTGGACCCGACGGAGGCGTTTCGGGAATAACGGCGCGGCATTATGTCGCTCTGTGCGGGGTCGCCAGGAGAGAACGTCCAACCGAACGCTCTGCGCCTGAGTCGTTGCCGTGCAGACGCGGGCCCCTTGCCAACCGATGTCTTAGATATTCGGCAGGAGATCGAAGTACTCGTCGTCCTCGTTCGTGCCGCCTTGCCCTTTGCCAATCTGTTGCTCCGATTGGATAAACTCGATGCGTTCGATCCACTTGACCATCTTGTAGCCAAGTTGGTTTTCCACTCGCAGCCGGATGGGCGCGCCGTAGACGTGCGTCAGCGGCTTTCCGTTCATCTCGAGGGCCAGCATGCACTCCGGCTTGAGAACGTTCTCAATCCGCTGCGTGTCGTAGTAGGCACTCCCGTACAGCGACTCGCCGAACGAGAAGAACGCGACGACCTTGGCTGTGGCAAGCGGCCGGACCAGACGGATCAGCTCCTCCATGGGGACACCACCCCATTTCGCGATACCGGTCCACCCCTGAATGCAGTGATGCATCGTGATGTGTTCGGTGAACCCGAGCTGTTTGAGATCGGGAAGAGAGATCTCGAGCGGGTGCTCGACGAGGCCGCCCACCACTAATCGGTAATCCCGGAACTCCCGTTCTGCGTGCTTCTTCCAGTCGGCCCGCTGCGGGAGCTTCCCGTTAGGCCAGAAAAACGGAGAAATGTCTCCGGCTCGATATCGCTGACGCGGGTTCAGGCGGTTCAACGTGAGCCGCTGCATCGGATTGGTCACGCGATTCACCGCGCGTTGAACCGCACGCGGGTGCGTCCACGACAAATAGTGCGCGACGATCCAGCTCCCAACGACGACTCCTATTCCGACAAACCCCCATAACATGCCCGACGGGATCGTGTCGTCGGTACCCATGACGATGTGATTCATGTTGCGTCTGAATCCCGTCAAGATCACGAGGGCGACGTGGACCACCAGGAATCCAAGAAAGCCGAGCATGGTCAGGAAGTGAATCGAGCGCGCGGATTGCCTCCCGCCGAACAGCCGGGCGTAGCGGGGAAACCGATTCACGACCGCAGGCGACATGGCAAGACCGGTCAGGATTGCGATCGGCCCAAACACCAGGAACACCGCGAAGTAGGCAGTCTGCTGCAGCGCGTTGTAGCCGTAGAATCCGTTCGGCTCGCGCGGTAAGTGAAAGGTGGCGTAATGCACCCACGTCGCCCACGCCTGCGTGATCACGACCGGCGAGGTCGGCACGAGACGCCGCCATTGGCCTGTCGCGAAAAGCAATGTCGCGAACACGATACCGGTCGGGATGAAGCCGTGAATGCTGATGAAGTGCCACGCCCGCGCGATGCCCACCGTGTGCCGATAGCCCGGCGTCCCCACGAGCGGCGAGATGTAGCGCGCGTCATCTTTGGCCGTCCACAACCGGTCACGCGGAACGTTGATCGGCGTAAACCTGATCCATTCGCTTCCAGGCGTGCAGTCGTCGTTGAAGTAGAGCCGCGGATGATCCGCGAGAATAGACAGCCCGCTGCGAATGAGCAGCATCACGAACAGGAAGTTGAAGAAGTGACAATACCGAACCCACACCGGGAACCCGTGCGGCGAGGGCAGGTTATTCGGGTTCACGTCGGCGATTGGCGCAATGCTCGGCAGACCCCAGACGCTCGTCTCGATCCAGGCGGCCGCAACCAGGACGGCCAAGACCGCCAGCGCCAGCATGAGCAGCGACGGCCTGATCCAGATCCTGAAGCGTCGGTCGGGCGGATAGTGAACCGCGGCATGTGCGGCGTCGAAGTCGACCATCTGCGTGCGTCGTACGGCTCGGCTTTTAGGAAACGCTCATCGAGTCGCCGCCACGCGCCGCGCCGTGCGGGTAAGACCTGGAGCCGACGTTGCAGCCAGCGACGAGTCTTGCGCGAGAGCCAGGATCGGAACGCAGCTCAAGGCCACACAGCCTGCGATGAATCGCATTTTACCTCCGCCGTCTCGTTCCCAACTATTGCTTGACGGCTGAGCGATTGCTGCAAGATCCCCTCCACTCAACGAGGCGCGGTGGGCGCAAAAAAAAACAACCGGGATGCCTGCTCTCCTTCCAGTG
Organism: Gemmatimonadaceae bacterium; assembly: GCA_025451425.1. The sequence continues at coordinate 249 of JANWKK010000117.1, read as the reverse complement.
TTACCCGAAGCGGCCGCGCTAGTCTGTCGCAGCGTCCGAGAGGAACAGGATCTCCCAGCGGATCGCCTAACGGTGGCTTGCGCGCGCGCGTATTGCGAACCGGTCGACTACAACCCTCACAACCCGAGCCTACTCTTGCCACAGTTTCACGTCTTGAGCGCGCTCACGCGAAGAAGAATTGCGTGAAGCGCAAGGAATTCGTCGGGAGGCGCGACGAGAAACCCTGGGCTCGCCGCACTAACGAATTGA
>JANWKK010000116.1 GCA_025451425.1 Gemmatimonadaceae bacterium | reverse complement strand
GGACAGATCTTCATCACCGATTTCTACATTCGATGACGCCCTCCCCCGCTTCCGCAGAGACCTACTCGTCGCCTCTCGCGGAGCGTTATGCGTCGCGCGCGATGCTCGAGCTCTGGTCGCCGCGCGCACGCTATGGACAATGGCGGAGATTGTGGCTCGCGCTCGCCGAGGGCGAGCAAGCACTCGGCGGTCCGATTCCCGATGACGCCATTACACAGATGCGCGCTCATCTCGACGACATCGATTTCAGCGCCGTCGCCAACTACGAGCGGAAGCTGAGACACGACGTGATGGCGCACATCCACGCGTTCGCGGATGTCGCTCCCGCCGCACGGCCGTTCATTCACCTCGGAGCCACGAGCGCGTTCGTCACCGACAACACCGACCTCGTGCTCATGCGTCGCGGCCTGCAGCTGCTGCGTGCAAAGGTCGTTCGCGTGCTCGCGGCGCTCGCCACCTTCGCGCGCGAGTGGCGCGACGAGCCGACCCTGGGCTCGACGCATCTCCAGCCGGCGCAACCGACGACGGTCGGCAAGCGCGCGACTCTCTGGATGCAGGATCTCGTCCTCGACCTCGGGGATATCGATTTCCGCATCGATGCCCTCCCTTGTCGCGGCGTCAAAGGTACAACCGGAACCCAGGCGAGCTTCCTCGCTATTTTCGAGGGCGATCACGACAAGGTGCGCCGCCTCGACCAGCACATTGCCACTGCTCTTGGTTTCAAGACTTCTATACCCGTCTCGGGCCAGACCTACACGCGCAAGCTGGATGCGCATGTTGTCGGAGCGGTCGCTGGTGTCGCGGCCAGCGCGGCAAAGTTCGCCAACGACCTCCGCGTGCTGCAGTCGGTCGGCGAGATCGAGGAGCCATTCGAGGAGGAGCAGGTCGGCTCGTCGGCGATGGCGTATAAGCGAAACCCGATGCGCTGCGAACGCATCAACTCGCTTGCGCGCTTCGTACTCAATCTGGAGCCGAATGCCAATCAGACGCACAGCGTTCAGTTCTTCGAGCGTACCTTGGACGACAGCGCGAATCGACGCCTGTTCATCCCCGAGACGTTCCTTGCGACCGACGCCATTCTCGTCCTCATGGAGAACGTGGTGTGCGGTCTGGAAGTGCATCCCGCACGCATCAGCAAGCGTCTCAACGACGAGCTCCCCTTCATGGCGACAGAAGAGCTGATCGTGCGCGCGGTGCGCGCGGGTGGCGACCGGCAGGCCGTTCACGAGCGCATCCGACAGGCGAGTATCGCCGCGGCGCGCGCGCTCAAGGATGGCGCTTCGCGGAATGACATGCTCGAGCGCCTCGCGGCCGATCCGGCGTTCGGCGTGTCGATCGAAGAAATGCAATCCACGCTCGACCCGCATCGTTTCGTCGGTCGCGCGCCGGAGCAAGTTGACGAATTTCTCGATGAGGTTGTCGCGCCATTGCTTATGCGTCGTGACGACGACGGTGCGGGTGAGGAGGTGCGCGTATGACGGGCGTTTCCCCGGCCTCGGTCGAGCAGCTCCCGCTGCGCCATCTGCGGCGCGGCAAAGTTCGCGAAGTCTACGAAGTGGACGCCGAGAGATTGCTACTCGTCGCCAGCGATCGAGTGAGCGCCTTCGACGTCGTGATGCGCGAGCGTATTCCGCACAAGGGAGCCGTGCTCACACAGCTGACGGCGTGGTGGCTCAATCAGTTCGCGGCAACCGTTAGGCATCACATGCTGAGTGCCGACGCGGACGAGATCATCTCGATGATTCCGACGCTCGCGCCGTACCGCACGACGATCGCAGGGCGCGCAATGCTTTGCCGGCGCACCGAAGTCTTTCCGGTCGAGTGCGTCGTGCGCGGATACATCTCCGGCTCGGCGTGGAAAGAGTACCGTGCGCACGGCACGCTTGCCGGCGAGGCGCTCCCATCTGGCCTCGAGGAGAGCGCGCGCTTCCCCGCACCGATCTTCAGCCCGGCAACCAAGGCCGAAGTTGGACACGACGAGAACATCACCTTCGAACGAATGGCAGCGTCGATCGGCGCGGATGAGGCGTCGGAGCTGCGACGTCTCAGCCTGTTGGTGTACGACCGTGGACGCGGGATTGCGGCCGAGCGTGGAATCATCATCGCGGACACGAAATTCGAGTTCGGTCAGGACGCCGAGGGGCGAGTCACACTCATCGACGAGGTGCTCACGCCTGACAGCTCGCGCTTCTGGCCCGCCGATCGTTATGCACCTGGCCGCACGCAGCCGAGCTTCGACAAACAACCGTTGCGTGATTACCTGGACGCAGAGCGCCGTGCCGGGCGCTGGAACGGCGAAGCACCACCACCGACACTGCCGGACGAAGTTGTCCACGCGACGAGCATACGTTATCTCGACGCGTATCGCCGGATTACCGGCCACACCCTGACGACGGAATCGACGTGAGCTTCGCCCGCGAAGGACTGCTGTTCATCGTCATTGCGGCCCTGATTGCCGCGGGGACTTTTGCCTTTGCGCTCAACCGACGATCGTGGCCGCTGTGGCTCGCCGCGGTGGTGCTCGTCGTCGTCGCCGTCTGGGTCGCGTATTTCTTCCGCGATCCCGAGCGCACGGGCGAGCGTGGCGAGCGGCTGGTCATCGCTCCGGCCGATGGCAAGGTGGTGGCGATCACCGAGGTCGAGGAGCCGGCGTTCATGCACGAAAAGGCGATCCGCATCTCGATCTTCATGAATGTGTTCAACGTTCACGTGAACCGATATCCGGTGAGCGGGATCGTGCGATACGTGCAGTACAACGCCGGCAAGTTCCTCAATGCCGCGCAGGACAAGGCCAGCCTCGAGAACGAGCAGTCGTCCGTCGGCATCGAGAGCGGATCGAATCGCGTGCTCGTGAGGCAGATCGCGGGATTGATCGCGCGACGTATCGTGACGTACAGCAAGGACGGTCAACGCGTGACCCAAGGTGACCGCATGGGCATCATTCGCTTCGGCTCCCGCGTCGACGTCTTCTTGCCGGTGACGGCGAAGCCGCGCGTGAAGGTTGGTGAGCCGACTTTCGCCGGCGTCACCGTGGTCGCGGAGCTGTCGGGCCAATGAGACGACCCCGCATGCGGCGTCCGACGATCCGCCGGGCGGTGGTTCAACTGCCTAACGGATTCACGCTCTTCAACCTCTTCTGCGGCATCTTCGCGATCGTGCTGGCATCGCGCCAGGACTTCGCGAAAGCCGCGCTCTTCGTCTTTCTCGGCGGCATCGCTGACGCGCTCGATGGACGCGTCGCGCGCGCGACCGGATCGGGCAGCCGCATGGGCGAGGAGCTCGACTCGCTTGTCGATGCCATCTCGTTTGGTTTCGCGCCGGCGATGATCATGTATTTCGCCGTGTTCAACACCGAGAACTGGGAATGGCTGTTCGTCTTCATATTCACCGCGTGCGCGGTGTTGCGTCTTGCGCGCTTCAATGTCGAGCAAGCCGGGCGCGCCAAGACCTATTTCCACGGCTTGCCGAGTCCCGCCGCGGGCCTAACGCTGGCGACGTACTACTGGTTCAGTCAGACGCCGCTCTACAACCAGACGATCATCTTATTCACCGACAATAAGACGCTGTCTGAGCTTCCATGGCACACGATGCTGCCGGGATTGATGGGCCTCCTGGCGGCACTTATGGTGAGCAACGTGCCGTATCCGGCCGTGCCCATCGTCGGTTGGAAGACGCTCAAGCAGTTGGCGATGAGTCTTTTACTTGTTCTCGCGATCGTATTCAGCTTCTTCCGTCCGCGGCAGTTCTTCTTCCCCGCGCTGCTCGCATACGTCCTGTACGGCGCGCTGAAATGGATCGTTCTTGGTCTCATCGGCAGTCGCTCGCAGCCCGAGGAGCTGTACTTCCAGCTGGAACCGGAGGAGGAGCTTGCCGCGGCGGCCCCTTCACCGTCCATGCGACGCACACCGTCTGTTGGCTCGCCTCAAGCCGAGGCCAGTGCGGCGGACAGCGATGGCGTCTCGACGGTGCGCCGGCGTCGTCGGCGACGCCGACGTGGAGATACTCGGCGCGGCGAGCGGCCGAACGCTGGCGACGCTGGCGAGCGATCGACACGCGACGAGCGCCCCAATCGCCTAACACCGAACCGTCCGTCGCGCCCCCCGTCGCATAACGATTCGATCTCCTCGTCAAAGCCGTCACCGCTGATTCCCCCTCCGTCAACCGCGCCAAAGGACGACACCGAATGAGTCGCTTTCGCGTCGCCGTGCACATCGTTCCACGTCGAGGCTTGCTCGATCCGCAAGGCAAGGCGGTCACGGATGCCTTGCACACCCTGGGGTTCGCGTCCGTTCAGGACGTCCACGTCGGTCGGCACCTCGTTGTCGAGATGGACGCCGTCGACAAATCCGCGGCCGAGCGCACGACGCGCGACATGTGCACGAAGCTCCTGGCCAACCCCGTCATCGAAGACTTCGAGATCGCAAGCGTGAGCACCGTATGAAGTTCGGCATCGTGACCTTCCCGGGCTCCAACTGCGACTACGACGCTTATCATGCCGTCGTCGACGCGTTGGGCGAAGAAGCCGTCTATCTCTGGCACAAAGACCATGACCTTCGCGGCAGCGAAGTGATCATCTTACCCGGCGGTTTTAGTTACGGCGACTATCTCAGGGCCGGCGCCATTGCTCGCTTCAGTCCGATCATGCGCGAGGTCGTGGCTCATGCGGAACGAGGCGCGCCAGTCCTCGCGATCTGCAATGGTTTTCAGATCGCTTGTGAGGCAGGACTGCTTCCAGGCGCCCTACTGCGGAACGCCAGCCTGAAGTTTGTCTGCGAGGCGGTCCGAATGCGTGTCGAGAATGCTGACACCCTCTTTACGAATCGGTACGATCGGGGGCAGCTGATCACGATTCCCATCGCCCACGGTGATGGCCGCTACACGGCAGACCCTGAGACCCTGGCCCGAATCGAAGGGGAGGGTCGAGTCGTCTTTCGTTACGTGGGCGGACCCGGCGATGCGGACGAGTGGTGGAGTCCGAACGGATCGATGAACGCGATAGCGGGCATCGTGAGCGCAGCCGGCAACGTCCTCGGAATGATGCCCCATCCCGAGCGCGCGGTAGACGATCTCCTCGGCTCCAGCGACGGAATGGGCGTGTTCGAGTCCATACTTTCGCGCGTTACCGCGTAAATCATGAGGAGGGGTCATGCTGCGTCCTGCTCTCGCCTTCGTTCTGCTCAGTGTCATCGCCACGCCGAGCTGGGCGCAAGCGTCGAAGTCCGTCGATCCCGGCATGTCGGAGGCGAAAGTCGTCGAGCGGCTGGGGCAGCCGGACGTGTCCCGCACCTCAGGCGACTTGAAGTACCTCTTCTACCACAACAACTGCATCAAGCAATGCGGAATGGACGACGTCGTGATCCTGCAGAAGGACTCGGTAGTTGACGCCATGTTCCGCTCTGCAGACCGCAGCTACAGCGGCAAGAGCAGCTCGCCGAAATCGATTCCCGCTGAGGTTGCGTCGCGCGCCCGTCGAGGCGCCCACGACGACACACCCGTTGTTCAGGCGGGCGCGCCAAAAACCGACTCCGCGGCTGCCCCTTCGGCGAGCCCGGATTCGGCAAAAAAGCCTGCTGCGGCACCGAAACATTCCACCAAGAAAAAATCATTAAGCGCGCGAACAATGACCCCGGATACCGTGCGGCACGATAGTATCAATGCAACGCTCCGAATCCCGGTGAAGCCACCAAACTTTTCACCGAAACGGGCGGACTCGACTGCAGCACGAAATGATTCCACTGCGAAGCGGCCGCCCCATCAGGAGTGAACCCTAAGGTGGCCCACGTGTACGATTGGGAGTGCGCGAATAGCGCACGCGACTCTATACGAAACCGAGGCGCGCGGAGCCGAAAGTAGCGCCTCAGCAGCCAGTGGAAACCGAAAATGCATCGCCATACCGAGGACCATCCCACCCGCAACGAAGACGAATACTTTGCACGCGAGAGCGCTCATCTGATCAGGGAAATGCGGTCGCTGCTCGACGACCAGCGCCGAGAGGTCGATCGCCGCGAGCACTTCATGAAGTGCCCCAAGTGCGGCGGTGACCTAAAAGAGCGAGATTTCGAGGACGTGAAGGTCGACGTCTGCTCAGACTGCCATGGTATCTGGCTCGATCAGGGCGAGATCGACTTGATTCGACACATTCATGAATCACGCGGCCCGTTCAGCCGCATCATGAGCGATATTCTCGAGATTTTCCATCATCCCAAGCAAGGTGAACCCAGCTCCCAGTCCACTTCCTCGCCCGGGTGATCCGACGATCACGCCGGCGCTCGTCGCCGAGCATGGGCTGACAATCGAGGAGTATCAGCGCATCGAGCAGATGCTCGGGCGAGCGCCGACCTTCACCGAGTTAGGCATCGTCAGTGCGCTCTGGAGTGAGCACTGCTCCTACAAGCACTCGCGTCCGTTGCTACGGCGCCTTCCAACGAAGGCGCCGTACGTGTTACAGGGACCGGGCGAGAATGCGGGCGTGATCGCCATTGGCGACGGCCTCGCTGTCGCATTCAAAATCGAGTCGCACAACCACCCGTCGGCGGTTGAGCCATATCAGGGCGCCGCGACCGGCGTCGGCGGAATCCTGCGCGACGTGTTCACAATGGGTGCGCGCCCGATCGCGCTGCTCAACTCGCTGCGGTTCGGATCGCTCGACTCGGCTCGCGTTAGGTATCTCTTCGCCGGCGTCGTGAAAGGCATCGGCGACTACGGCAACTGCGTCGGGATTCCCACGGTAGCCGGTGAGGTCGCCTTCGACGAATCGTACGAGGGGAATCCGCTCGTCAACGCGATGTGCGTCGGGCTCCTTCACGAGGACGATCTGATCCGCGCTGTTGCACAGGGCGTCGGCAATCCGATCATCGCCGTCGGCGCGCGCACAGGTCGCGACGGAATTCACGGTGCGTCATTCGCATCTGCTGATCTTTCCGAGGAGAGCGAGGCGAAACGGCCACAGGTTCAGGTCGGAGATCCGTTCACCGAGAAGCTCCTGCTCGAGGCGAGTCTCGAGTTGATCAAATCCGGCGCGATCGTCGCGATCCAGGACATGGGCGCCGCGGGCCTCACGTCGTCGTCCGCTGAGATGGCGGCGCGCGGCGACGTCGGCGTTACGATCGACGTCACGAAGGTGCCAGTGCGCGAGAGCGGCATGACACCGTACGAGATCCTGCTCAGCGAATCCCAAGAGCGCATGCTCGTCGTCGCGCGCAGGGGACGCGAGCGCGATGTCGCCGCCATTCTAGAGAAGTGGGATCTCACGGCGTCGGTTATCGGTGAAGTCATCGCGGAGCCGGTGTATCGAGTGACGGAAGGCGAGCGCGTCGTCGCCGAATTTCCCGGCACCTCCCTCGTGACGGACTGCCCGACCTACACGCCGGAAGCGCACGAGGATCCGAAGATAGCCGCACTGCGCGCGAGGGACGTCGGCTCGATTTCCGAACGGCCCGAAGAAGCTGATCCGCGCTGGACCCTCGCGAAGCTGCTCACATCGCCGACAATCGCAAGCAAGATGTGGGTGTACCGTCAGTACGATCAGACGGTGCGCACGAACACCGTCGTCGGTCCTGGCGGCGACGCGGCCGTCGTGCGCATTCGCAACACACGCCGGGCAATCGCACTGAAAACCGATTGCAATGGCCGCTATTGCTATCTCGACCCGCGTGAAGGTACACGCATCGCGGTTGCCGAAGCCGCGCGCAACGTCGCTTGCAGCGGCGGCCGGCCCTTGGCGATTACCAATAATCTAAACTTCGGAAATCCACGCCGGCCCGAGGTGTACTTCCAACTTCGTGAGGCGACGCTCGGGATGGCCGAGGCGTGCGTCAAGCTCGGCACTCCCGTTACCGGCGGCAATGTCTCACTCTACAATGAGAATCCCAGCGGCGCGGTGTATCCCACGCCGGTGATCGGCATGGTTGGTCTCATCGATGATATCGATCGCATCACGCGCTCGAACTTCACGACAGAAGGCGATGCAATCGTATTGCTGGGCACGCCGACCGCGGAGCTCGGCGCATCCGAGTACCTGGCTCGTGTACACAATGTCGTTGCCGGTTCGCCACCGCATTGCGATCTCGACGCCGAACGCGATCTGATCGAGGCTGTCTTGGAGGCCATCGAGGCTGGCATCGTGCGATCAGCGCACGATAGCAGCGATGGCGGGCTCGCCGTCGCGCTTGCCGAGTGCTGTCTGATTGATCGCGGACGTCCCGTCGGCGCAAAGATCGATCTTTCGGTATTCGCGGACCTTCCTGCCCGTTCAGTGTTCTTCGGCGAAGCACAGGGACGCGTGATCATTTCGACTCCTGATCCCGCTGCACTACAGAAGATCGCGATGCGGCATGGAGTCCCCGCTACCCGAATCGGCGAGGTTGCGTCGGCAGACGATCCACTCGATATCCGTTTTGGCGACAAACGGCTCGTCGCGTCATTGCCGTGGCTCGATCGGCTATACTACGAAACGATCCCTGACATCATGACCAAATCGGCCGCGGCAGTCGTGAGCGCGGCTACGGAGAGTCTCGTCTAGTCTCATGTGCGGCATCTTTGGCGTTCGCGGTCATCCTGAAGCCGTTCGGCTCACCGAGCTCGGACTCTATTCGCTGCAACATCGTGGACAGGAGTCCGCCGGCGTCGTGTGCATCAACGAAGCGGGCGACGCTCGCGCCGTGAGATCGATGGGCACGATGTCGACGAAGATGGCGGACGAGCTCGATCTCGTCCATGGGATCACGGCCATTGGCCACACGCGCTACAGCACTGCGGGCTCGTCATCGATCGAGAACGCGCAGCCGGTTCTCGCGCGCACGAGGATCGGTTTCGTTGCGCTCGCGCATAACGGCAATCTCACGAACGCCGCCGAACTGCGCATGGATCTCGAGGATCGCGGTTCGATCTTCTCCTCGACTATGGATTCCGAGGTCATTGTTCATCGCCTAGCCAGATCGAACGCCGATCGCGCCGACGAGCGCCTGGCAGAAGCGTTGTGCGAGGTCGAGGGTGCGTATTCACTGGTCGTCACGATTGGCGACACGCTGCTCGCCGCGCGCGATCCGCGCGGTTGGCGTCCGCTCGTGATGGGCCGTCTCGGCGACGCGCTCGTATTCGCGTCCGAGACTTGTGCACTCGACATCGTTGGCGCGACATACGAGCGCGAAGTGCAGCCCGGCGAAGTCATCGCCGTCGACAACGACGGAGTGCGATCGAGCTTCCCGCTCCCTCGTCGTGAGCGCAAGCAGTGTGTGTTCGAGTTCGTCTACTTCGCACGGCCCGATAGCCGCGTGTTCGGCGGGTCCGTCGACCGCGCCCGACGTGCGCTCGGGCGCCAGCTCGCGAAGGAATGGCCCGCTCCGGACGCGGAGCTCGTCTTCAGCGTTCCCGATTCGTCGAACTCCGCCGCGCTCGGCTTCGCCGAAGAGAGCGGATTGCCTTACGAGTTGGCATTGATTCGCAATCACTACATCGGCCGCACATTCATCCAGCCGAGTCAGGCCGATCGCGACGCAAAGGTGAAGGTCAAGTACAACCCTGTACGGGAAGTCCTGCTTGGAAAGAAAGTCGTCATGGTCGATGACTCGATCGTGCGCGGCACGACCACGCGAGGCTTGGTAGCGCTCGTGCGCGCCGCTGGCGCGAGTGAAGTGCATATGCGCGTCAGCTCGCCGCCCGTCACCGGACCTTGTTATTACGGCATTGATACGCCGAGTCGCGATGAGCTCATCGCTGCGCGTCTCACGCCTGAGGAAATTGCGAAGGACCTCGGCGTCGATTCGCTCGGCTATCTCTCACTCGAGGGAATGCTGCACGCGGTGCCCGGAGGTCCGCACGGCTTTTGCCATGCCTGTTTCTCCGGTGATTATCCGACGGCCCCGCCGACGGACCCGGACAAACTGCGATTTGGGTGCGGCTGCTGAGTAGGGCCTTCGACATCACGCACTATCCCGCGTGCACATGAGCGTTCCGACGTCCGAGCTGTCGAAAAGCGCGGGGGCCGACCCATCGCCCACGCCCAAGACTCAAAAGCACGTCTATTTCTTCGGCGCCGGGAAGGCCGAAGGAACGAAAGACATGAAGTCCATTCTCGGCGGCAAGGGAGCAAACCTCGCCGAGATGACCAACCTGGGCGTGCCCGTGCCGCCCGGCTTCACGATCGCGTGCAGCTGTTGCATCGAGTTTCTCCGCACTAGCCGCATTCCCTCGGGTCTCGAGCAGGAAGTCGATGAGCATATGCGGCGCCTCGAGGAGGCGTCAGGCAAGCGCTTCGGTAATCCGAACGATCCCCTGCTCGTCTCCGTTCGATCCGGTTCTCCTGTGTCGATGCCCGGCATGATGGAGACCATTCTGAATCTGGGATTGAACAGCCGCACCGTTCAGACTCTCGCTCATCATAGTGGTAGTCCGCGCTTCGCCTACGACTCCTTTCGCCGCTTCATTCAGATGTACGGGGATGTCGTACTGCATGTACCGTCCGCTCAATTTGAGCAACTTCTAAAGGCAAAGCGTCTCACCGCCGGTGTCGCGACCGACTCGGAGCTCAGCGAGGGTGAGCTGCGCAACCTGGTCGAGGAATACAAGAGTCTCGTGCGCGCGGTGACCGGAAAGGAGTTTCCCATGGACCCCGCGGCCCAGCTCTGGGGCGCGATCGAAGCCGTGTGGCGATCCTGGACGCTGAAGAAAGCCGTCGACTACCGGCGCGTGAACGGAATCAGCGAAGATCTCGGCACGGCGGTGAACGTCGTCGCGATGGTTTTTGGCAACATGGGCGACGATTCGGGCACCGGCGTCGCATTCACGCGCAATCCGTCGACTGGTGAGCGCACGTTTTACGGCGAGTTCCTCGTGAACGCGCAGGGCGAGGACGTCGTCGCCGGCATTCGGACACCGCTGTCGATCAGTGAGATGGCAACACGGCTCCCTGGCGCATACACGGAGCTGCTCGAAACCCAGGAACGCCTCGAGCGACATTACTGCGACATGCAGGACATCGAGTTCACCGTCGAGCGCGGCTCGCTGTTCCTGCTGCAGACACGCACGGGAAAGCGCACGGCGACAGCGGCCGTCCGCATCGCGACGGAGATGGTCGATGAGGGTTTGATCAACTCGCGTACGGCCGTGCTCCGTGTACCGCCGGATCAACTGGGGCAACTGTTGCACCCGGTCATCGACGTCAGCGTTCGCGCAGAGCCGATCGCTGTCGGTCTCCCGGCGAGCCCTGGCGCGGCGAGCGGCATCGCGGTATTCGATCCCGACGTCGCTGAAGCGCGCGCAAGCGATGGCACGAGCGTGATTCTCGTGCGCGATGAGACGACGCCTGAAGACTTTCACGGCATTGTTGCGGCGAAAGCCGTGCTCACCGCACGCGGCGGAATGACGAGCCACGCCGCCGTCGTCGCGCGCGGCATGGGCAAATGCGCCGTCGTCGGGGCGAAGGACATGCACGTCGACCTCGAGAAGCGACAGTTCAGCGTCGATGGTACGACCGTCTCCGAGGGCGACTACATCACTGTCGATGGCGCGAGTGGAAAGGTCTACAAAGGCGACTTGCCGACGACGCCAAGCGAAGTCGTGCAAGTCATTCGCGGCATGCGGCCCGCGAGCAGCGCGCCAACATATGCCACGTTCGCGCGATTACTTGGGTGGGCCGACGAAACACGACGTCTCAGAGTACGCGCAAATGCGGACACGCCGGCCGATGCGCGCATCGCGCGTGGCTTTGGCGCCGAAGGAATCGGACTGTGTCGTACCGAGCACATGTTCTTCGAGGGCGATCGCATCACGGCGATGCGCGAGATGATTGTCGCGCGCGACATCGTCGGCCGGCGCCGTGCACTGACGAAGCTGCTGCCAATCCAACGCAGCGATTTCGAGGGGATCTTTGAGGCAATGCACGGGTTACCAGTAACGATCCGGCTGCTCGATCCTCCCTTGCACGAGTTCCTTCCCCACGGAGGCGAGGAGAGCAAGCTGTTGGCGCGCACGTTAGAAATCTCGCGCGCCGAGCTGCTTCACATTGTCGAATCGTTGCGCGAGACTAATCCGATGCTCGGGCATCGCGGCTGCCGTCTTGGCATTACGTATCCCGAAATTACCGAGATGCAGGGACGTGCAATATTTGAAGCCGCCGTCCGAGCGAAACGACGAGGCATCGACGTACGTCCTGAGATCATGATTCCGCTTGTTGCGACCGTGAAGGAGTTCGACAATCAGCGGGGAGTGCTGGAAGAAGTTGCTCGCCAGGTGCTGGGTGGTATGGGAGAGGAAGTTCCCTACACCATCGGCACGATGATCGAGCTGCCGCGAGCCGCACTCACCGCGGATGAGATCGCGAAGTCCGCCGAGTTTTTTTCCTTTGGGACCAATGATTTAACCCAGACTACGTTCGGACTCAGCCGAGACGATGCTGGTCGGTTCCTTCCGAATTACATCGAACGTGGTATAATTCCCGACGATCCGTTTCAAGTGTTGGATCAGAACGGTGTTGGGAAGCTGATTGGCATTGCCGTTTCTGCCGGTCGGAGCGTCCGCCCTCAGTTGAAGGTCGGCATCTGCGGTGAACATGGCGGCGAACCGCGCTCCGTGAAGTTCTGCCATACGATCGGCTTGGATTACGTCTCGTGCTCTCCCTACCGCGTCCCAATAGCCCGTCTCGCCGCAGCCCATGCCGCTCTTGAATCTGGCCCTCAGGAATCCGCGCTCACGTAGACATCCTTCTCTTCCCGAGCTGCCGCATTTGCCGGTTGTTCGGGATGACCGCTCGCTGCGCATCGCGCTGGTGACGGAGTATTACTATCCGCACCTCGGCGGCGTTTGTGAGCACGTGCATTTCTTCGCGCGCGAGGCTCGCCGGCGAGGTCATCACGTCGACGTCATCACCTCGCACATTCCCGGCGCGCAAGAGCAGCCGCACGTTATCCGGCTTGGCCGCAGTCAGCCCGTTTACTGCAATGGATCGCAGGCGCGGATCACCATTGGCCTCGGCTTGCGACGGCAGATGCGTGAGGTATTGCGTCGTGGGCGGTACGACATCGTTCACGTGCACTCGCCGCTCACTCCAGTTCTTCCGCTGCTCGCGATTGACGAAGCGGAGTGCCCGGTGGTCGGCACGTTCCACACGTATTTCGACAAGTCGATCCTCTACACGATTGGCCGCCGCTACTGCCAAAAGCGACTGGACATGCTGAGCAGCGCGATCGCGGTTTCGAACAGCACTACCGTCGCGCTCGAACGCTACTTCGATGCTGATTGGAAGATTATTCCCAATGGCATCGACACTGACGTCTTCAATCCGTCGGCACCTGCTCCTCGTGGTTTTCCGAGAGATGTGCCGACGATTCTCTTTCTTGGGCGATTCGATCCGCGTAACGGACTGTCGACTCTGATCGAATCGTTCCAGCACATCAAGGGCGCCTCACGCGACGCAAAGCTCGTCGTCGTCGGCGATGGTCCATTGCGCGATCACTACTATCGCCTCGCCGGCGGAGATCCCGACATTCTTTTCGTCGGCGCCGTGCTCGAGGGACGCCCCAGCTACTACGCGCATAGCAGTGTCTACGCGTGTCCAACAACGAAGGCGTCTTTCGGCATCACGCTGCTCGAATCCATGGCGTGCGAGACTCCGGTGGTTTGCTCCGACATACTTGGATTCCGCGACGTGGTCGAGCACGAACGCGAAGCGCTGATGGTGCCTTGTGGCGATCATCGCGCGCTCGCCGACTCGCTCGTCCGCATCCTCGATGATCCGGGACTTGGCATGCGGCTCGCGACCACGGGACGTCAGAACTCGCTCTCCTACTCGTGGGCGCGCGTGACGTCGCAGGTGTTGGACGTCTATCGCTC
>JANWKK010000115.1 GCA_025451425.1 Gemmatimonadaceae bacterium | reverse complement strand
GCTCGATCAGCCAGCCGACCACTGGAATGAGATTCACCGCCCCGAGAACGAGCGCGCGGAGCGCGGACTGGCCCATGGTGCACGGCGTGTTCGTCTCCGTGTGCACGACCATGAGGTCCATCATGTCCTTGCCGATGCTCTGCCCGCCCTCCCGGCCGTCCTTGGTGAAGCTGTACCAGATCGTCCAGAGCGCGCTCGCGACGATGAGAATGACGGACATCGGCATCTGCCGGTTGATCATTCCCGAAACCGCAACGAAGACGGATATGATGGTGACCGGCGCGATCGAAACGAGCAAGTCGATGAGGTACGCGAGCAATCGCGCGCCGAAGTTCGCTTTCACATAAAGACGCCGTCCCGGTGGCGCATACGCGCCAACGGGCGCCGCATTCAGCGGCCATCCGGCGGGCAATTTTAGACCGCGCCGCATCGCCTCTTCGGCGAGCGATTGACGCGACTCCGGCGTTAGGCGATCGGGACCGACGTTCATCAGGGCGAGCAGATCGCTGTCGGACGTGCGGGCGTAGCGTTCGCGAAGGGCGTCGGACGTGTACATGTGTCAGGCTCGGCGTGGGGAGTCGCCGAGAGAATGCAGCCCCGGTTCGCCCGTTCGCAAGATGTAAGGACTGTCATTTCGAGGACCGGAGCGACGAGGAATCCGTTGTTCGGTCACGGCGGGTCGATCCCGATGCTGACCAAGCCGACCTCGAGCAGCCAGATTGGGTTGGTCGCTCCTTCGAACTTGTGCCAGGTGATCCCGGCGCGAAGGCCAAGCCCGTGCGACCGTACGACCGCCGCGACCCCGCCGTTGACGCCAATCAGCCCCCCGGCGCCACCGGGCGCCATCGCGACGACCCCGCTCACACCCGCCGTAGGGAGCACGATCAGGTGCGGGGTAACGAGGGGAACCGTGACGTTGCCCCTGAATCCGAAGGGCAACATGCCGTTCGCCAAGAGATATGGCATGGTCCCGATCGCGATGTCGCCACCGATCCGTCCGGCGCGGACCTGGGTGAACTGGAGGCCGACGGTAAAGAGATCCGGGTAGACGTTACGCTGCACACCCGGTACGCCTAACGACATTCCGATCAACCACTCGACAGGCTTTTCCGACGCGGTGTCGGGTGGCGCGACTGTCTGCGCCCGGCCGGCGCTTGCGCCCAGAAGGAGAAGACTTGCGGCAACCACGACGGGGCCGATATGCATAACGTCCCCTCCAACGCTCGAGGAAAGTTTGGACATACCGGTAACGCGGAAAACATCGGGCAATTGGCTCACGCTCGACAGCGTTCGTCACAAACGGAAAGGATTAGTCTCGCGGCACAACGATGACAGCGGCAGACGCGGCGCACGTCATCGTATGTCATGTCCGCTTGCTCTCGAACCGCCGAGCCGAGCAGATTATGGCCATGCCTGCCGTGCAACGCCGTTGGACCGCGCGCGAGGTCCGCGAGCTCAGGGACAAGAATCCTCTGGCGACCCCGCGCTACGAGCTCGTCGACGGCGAGCTCCTCGTGACTCCCTCGCCCAACGCTTTGCACCAGGATGCAGCATACATCCTGCTGCGGGCGCTCAACGACTACTTCAAGATCGCCCCCATTGGGCACGGATACACGGCGCCGTTGGACGTCGATCTCGAGCCAGAGTTGGTCGTGCAGCCGGATGTCCTTGTCGTACCGAACCGGGAATTCCAGCGCTTGCGCCGCGAAAGGCCCCCTGTACGCGAGCTTCTAATTGCCGCCGAGGTGTTGTCGCCGACTAGCGGCCGGTTCGATCGCGTCGACAAACGCAAGCCGTATCAGCGACACGTCTGCGAGTATTGGATCGTGGATCTCGACGCGAGGCTGTTCGAACGTTGGCTGCCTAACGATGAGCGCCCTGAGATCGTGCTTCGAGAGCTGATATGGCATCCGTCCGGTGCCTCCGAGCCCTTTTCCCTCGATCTGCCGTCGTACTTCGCGGAGTGTCTCGGCGAGCCCGCCACGTGAACAGGGAAACGACGCTGCATGGGACTGCACCTGAATTTTCGAGCTCCGCCTGCCGCCCGATCGCTCTCGCGCGGCGGTCATCGACACACTCGAGGAGCTTCGCCGCTTCGCGGCGACGTTGCCGGTTCAACGTGTTACTCGTGTGTGCCTATTCGATGATCCGGCTTTGGAAAACAATGACGATCGTCTCGAACGATTCTTTCGCGAGTGGACCGACATCCTCGCCCATCCGCCCACCGATTCCGACGACTGGGGCACGGATTTCGACGAGCGCTCGTCAGCAGGGTTTGTCGTCGCGTTAGGCGATGGGAGCGCACCGGCGCCGCTTCGCGAAGTTCACGAGATGAATCGCATCGTTGCGCTATTCGCGGGCAAGCTCAGCGACGGCACCTCCACGCATCGCATCGGGTCGCCAATTTTCCACCACCCGGACTTCGCGCATCTCGAGATGGAGCGCGAGCCGCAACCGGATTGATTCGGCTAGTAAGATGAGCGACACAACTGACGGCCATCGCGCGGGTCTGAGACCGTATCAGCGCGAATGCATCCAGCGAATAGTCGAGAGCTATAAGCAGAATCGCCGTCGCGTGCTGGTATCGCTGCCGACCGGTACCGGCAAGACCGTCGTGTTCGCGAGCTTCCCTCGGGCGCTGCGCATGAAGAAGAAGATGCTTATCCTCGCGCATCGAGACGAGTTATTAGAGCAGGCGCGTGACAAGTTGCTCATGATCGCGCCGGACGTACGAGTCACGATCGAACAGGCCGAGCGTCGCGCCGATCCTGCTGCACAAGTCGTCATCGCCAGCGTCCCCACTCTTGGTCGTAGCGGCAGCAAACGGCTGGAAGCGCTCAAGCCGGATGACTTCTCGATCGTGGTCGTCGACGAGGCGCACCACGCTGTCGCAAAGACGTACCGGCGGATCTTCGATCACTTTGCGTTGTTCTCCGGCGGAGAAACGCTCCTCGTCGGGTTCACGGCCACGCCACGCCGCGGCGACGGGCGTGGGCTCGGCGAAGTCTTCGAGGACATTGTTTATGCGCGCGGCATCGAAGAGATGATTCGCGAAGGTTGGCTGTGCTCCATCACCGGCTGGCGCATAACGACAGACGTGGACCTGGACGAGGTCGAGGTGCGCAGTGGCGACTTCGTCGAATCACAGCTCGCGCGCGCGATCAACCTTCGGTCGCGCAACGATGCGGTGCTCGACGCGTACAGTAAATACGCCAGCGGCAGACGCGCGATCGTTTTCTGTGCGGACGTCGCGCACGCGAAAGCGATGGCCGAGACCTTTGCGGGGGCAGGGATCAAGGCGCGAGCAGTCTGGGGAGAAATGCCACGCGAAGCTCGGCGCGAAGCTCTCGAGTCGCTGCGAAGTGGTGCGACGATGGTCCTGACAAACTGCAATGTCCTCACCGAAGGCTTCGACGAGCCGCGCGTCGAGTGTGTGATCATGGCGCGACCAACGAAGTCGCGCCTGTTGTACGCGCAGATGATCGGACGAGGCACGCGGACGCACTCGGGTAAGGCGAATCTCATCGTCATCGACATCGCAGACAACTCGCGCGAGCACTCGCTGGCCGGGATTCACAATGTGCTCGACTTGCCCGCGGACATCAATCTCGAAGGCGCGGATGCACTGCAGACCGCCGATTCCATTCGCGCCGTTGCCAACGATTGTCCGTGGATCGCGCTCGATCAACTCCGCAGCGGTTCGGATGTGCGGCTCGTGACAGATGCGATGCAGGGCGTCGTTAGATCGAAGGACATGGTCGCGGCGCGTATTCGCTTCTTCTCGTTCGAGCCGCCTGAAGCGATCCGAGGTCTCACGAGTCTGGCATGGCATACGGCGCCGGGCGGGGACTTCGCGTTGGAGTTAGGCGCGGAGCGCTTGATCATAACTCAAACGATTCTTGGCAAGTGGGCGCTTCGGCTGCAGTACGGAGACGGGCCGCCCGAGCAACTCCAATCGTCGCAGCACCTCGAATGGGTCGTTGAATTCGCTGACCAATGGATTCGCAAGCAACGCTCCGATACCGAGAAGCTCGTCTCGATGAAGGCGTCATGGCGTCAGCTGCCGCCGACGGAGGCGCAGCTCGCGGAGATCAGGAGGATGCGCGCACCTGTGCCGCAGACGCTGACGCGAGGGCAGGCGTCCTGGATCATCTCACTTCGACGGAGCGCCGCGCGTCCCTCGCGGGGCACATGACGGGTCGCTCCTAGAGTGCGGCGCATAGCAGGCCCCAGAAGGCAGTTGGGGCCGTCCGTCGATGGCCCAAGGGCCCATCCCCCTTCCCGTCGCAACGCCGTAGCCTGCGCTACATCGCGATTGCCGCGACAGGAGGAGAGACACATGTCCACCCACTGGCGGTCCCTACTGGCAGCACTGATTCTCGCGCCGGCGACGACGTGGGCACAGCAGCGCGTAGTCATCCCCGCGGGGACGCGCCTCACTGTGCGGCTCAACGAGGAGCTATCCACCGCTAACGACAAGAAGGGATCGGTGTTCAGCACCACCCTCGAGAAGCCCATCATGGCGGACGGACGCGTCGGCGTACCGAGCGGCGCGCTCGTCTATGGGAGAATCCTTGACGTCGACCGCAACAAGCGGGTCGGTCGCCCCAAGATCGACGGAACGCTAACCTCGCTGATGGTCGGCGGGCGCGAGGTGCCGATCGTCACCGACGTCGTCGGCGCGGAAGGGAAACGCGGTGGCGGGCTCGTGAAAGTCGGAGCGGGCACGCTCATCGGCGCCATTGCTGGGGCGCCGCTCGCGGGTGCGGCGGTCGGAGCGGGCGTGGCGGGAGTAATGAAGGGAAGCGACCTGGTGATTCCGGCGGGCACGATCGGCGAGGTCGGGCTCAAGCAGGACGTGGTGCTGCGGCGTTAGGCGCGCAGCACCTACCGATTCAGCCAATACGACATCTTCACTAGAATCGTATTCGCTGGATGCAGCGCCATCAGATTCCGAACGTCCCCCATGAACGCGTCCGTCCCCTCGGCGTTCGCATACCCCTGCCTGCCTTCGTTCCACACCACGAACAACGTCGAACCCGGCTTGTACTCCCACCGGAACACCAGGTTCGATTGAAACTCTTTAAAATTGAACCCGCCTGGATCGCTCGTCACTGACGGATCGTCGCACGGCGCAAATCGCGCGTCATAATCCTCGGCGCGCGGCGTCGACGAGAGTTGACGGAGGTTGGTGTATTGGCCCTTCGAGATGAAGGGCTGTACGTACGCCTGCAGGGAGACCGCCGGCGTGAACGTGTAGTTCAGTCGCACCGTCGCCGACGTCGTGGTCTGGTTCAGGCGCGCGAAGGTATAGTGCGCGCCTAACGCGTCCGAGTAAAAGCCGTACCACTGATAATCGTTGATGTTCTTGCTGAGGTTGATGCTGAACGCGGAGCTGAACTTGCCAGATGCTTTGTAGTCGATCTCGGGGCCGACATTCCACGAGCGGTTCTTCCCGTTGCCGACGTTGTAGACATTCATGCCGACGGACGGCACGACCGCGCGGCGGTCGTCACCATTGATGAAGACCCAGGGTGCGTTATACGTGTCCTGACGGATCGCCGGGCCGCCGCGCGCACTGCGATCGTCGTAGGTCGTGCCGAGCTGGCCAATTGTGCTCCCGAAGTGCACACCCCAATTGTTCTTCAGGGTGATCTGGAAATTGGTATTGTACGCTGCTTCGAGTGCGAGACCGTCCGTCGTCCAGTACTGCCACCAGTTGTTGTTCCACTGAAGACGCTGGTAAAAGAAGCGCTCACTACGGTCGAAGAAGCCGACCCACGTGTTCCACGACGTCTGATCGGCGCGACGCAGGTAACCGATGTCGTTGATCTCGAAACCCGGTGAGCGCCGTTGATACGCAGACTCGAACATGAGATGCTGCCCGCCAACCTTCGCGATGTGCAACTCCTCCGCGTCGCCGCCGAGCACGGTGCGATTGGAGTCGAGCGGCAGATTCGCGTCGGGGCGCTGATAGGCATGGACGTTATTCGTCTGCAGCGCCTGCATCGCGACCGGCGTCCCCTGCACTCGGCTCTCGTCGAGTGAGCCGGAGATCTCGTACGTGTTGTGGAAGAAGCGATTCCTGAAGTCGACGGCGCCGACGTACGCACTCGTCGGGAGATACGGCGCCGTCCAGCGATCGTTCTCGCGATCGACCGCGGTGAGCATCCCGCCGATCTGGGTGTTGCCGCCCCGAAAGTCCTGAGTGATCCGCGCGACGCCATAGTTCGTGCGCGGCTCGAAGGTCGTGTCGCCCGGACTCGCGTCGCGCTGGGTCACCGCGTCGAGAACGCCGATCGTCGCACCGCTCGTTAGGCGTCCCGTCAGCTTCGCCGCACCAAGGATCGTCGTCGGTGCTTGCGGCACCGTGTCGCCATACGTCGGGGCGAGCTCGGGGGTCCGGCCGATGCGCCTACTGTAGTATAGGCCTTCCCCGGAGCAGTTCACGCTCGAGCAGTTGACATTGAACTGAAACAGTCCCCGGCCCGCGACGAAAAACGGACGGCGCTCGTCGAAGAAGGTCTCGTACGCCGTCAGATTGAGCACCGCCGGATCGGACTCGACCTGACCGAAGTCGGGATTGATCGTCGCGTCGAGCGTCATGTTCGGCGCGACGCGATACTTGATATCGCCTCCCACCGAGACGCTCGACGGATTCGTGTACAGGTTGTTCGTGATCGTCGACGCGCGCCGCGTGACGACGTACGGGATCGCTTCGAGCCGTCGCGGCACTTCGAGATCCTGCAATCCCTCGAGCGTGCCGAGCTGGGAGATCATGTCCGGCTTGGCCTGACTGAACTGAGGCCAGCTCATGCGCTCGTTATAACGGTAAATGTCTCGATCGATAGTGAATCCGAAATCATGCCGGCGTCCCTTCCCATATCGCAGCTGCGACAACGGTATTTTGAACTCCGCAGTCCAGCCTAACGAGTCCACCGTCGTCGCGACGTCCCAGACGGCGTCCCACGCGAAGTCCTCGTTGCCGCCATTCGAGATCTGCCCGTCGAGCTTCACACCGGCCGGTGTGACGCCGAACTCGTAACCGTTGCGTTTGTCGTGATACGAGTCGAGGAAGATCCAGATCTTGTCTGTCGGCGTGAACGTGTCGCGACGCTCGAGAATGCGCGCGATGCTGTCGGGCCGCGGGTCGTACGCGCGCACGAAGACGTACAGGTTCGACGCGTCGTACGCGACCTTCGCTTCGGTTTTGAATCGCGGCGCCTTGCCTTCTGTCGGCTGCCACTCAGTGAAGTCGGTGATCGCGGGAGCTTCCCGCCACACGGGATCATTGTCGCGTCCGTCGATCACCGGCGGTCGTCGGGCGCGAATCGCCACGGTCGCGGTCGTCACGCGAGCGGTGTCGCGCTGCGTGCCCAACGCAATGAGGCCAGCGAGGGTGAGGAGAGAAAGCATTCGGAGCTGCTGGGGAGTGGCGAGTGCCGAGTTGCAAGTGCCACTTGGACAGCACTACGGCCCAAAGGGGTGGATAAAGTTTCATAAATGAGGTCGTATCGATCCGACAGTGCTCCAACCATCAGGCGGCGACGACTGTCCGACCGCGTGACCTCCATCACGCTCGAGTTCAGCATGATCCAGGACCTGCGGTTCGCTCTTCGCACGCTGATCAAGAATCCAACATTCGCGATCGCCGCGGTGTTGTGTCTCACCCTCGGAATCGGTGTGAACACAACGATTTTCAGCTGCGTGCGAGCGATGCTGCTACGCCCGTTCCCGTATCATGACCCGGATGCGCTCCTTGCGATCGGCGAGTCCAATCCGAGGCGCGGCTGGCACATGAACAGCGTCTCCTATCCAAATTTTCGGAGCTGGCTGGCGGAGAACCGGACCCTTACCAGCGTTGGCATTTACACCGGCGCCTCGTTCAACCTCGCTGCGACTGACGCCGCCGACTACATCCAGGGCGGCGCGGTGTCATGGACGATGTTTCACACGCTCGGCGTCACGCCGGTTCTCGGACGCGACTTTCGCGAGGAGGAGGATCGCCCTGGCGGCGCGAATGTGATCATGCTCAGCGATCGCCTCTGGCGCGAACGCTTCGAAGGCAAAGCCGATGCGATCGGACATCAGGTGATGGTCAACGGCGTTCCACATACGATCATCGGCGTGATGCCTGCGGGCTTCGACTTCCCTGGCAGTGCTGCCGCGTGGACGACGCTCCAACTCGATCCAATCAAGAACCGGGGCAATCACTCTTGGCAGGTGATAGGGCGCCTCAAAACCGGAGCGACGATCGAGCAGACACGCATCGATCTCAATCGGATCGCCTCAGGCCTCGAGACGCTCTACCCGGCATCCAACACCGGTTGGGGCGTCGACGTTGAGACACTGCGCGAGGCGGAAGTCGGCGACGTTCGCCCCGTGCTGATGATCATGATGGCGTCGGTCGCGTTCGTGCTGCTGATCGCCTGCGCGAATGTTGCAAACTTGTTACTCGCGCGCGCCTCGGCACGCGCAAAGGAAATGGGCGTGCGGGTCGCGCTCGGCGCCGACGGCGCCCGCGTCCTGAGACAGTTGCTCACCGAGAGCGTTGTCCTGGGACTCTTCGGTGGTGTCGCCGGCATCGCGTTCGCTTATGCATTTCTGCGGTGGATCAACGCGAACATCGTTACCACAAGGCCCATCTGGATGCAGTTCAGAATCGATGGCGAAGTGCTCATTTTCACGCTTGCTCTCGCGATTGCGACGGGACTTCTTTTCGGTCTTGTGCCGGCGCTGCAGGCCGCGAAGCCCAACCTCAATGAAACGCTGCGTGATGCGGGCGCTCGCGGCTCGAGCGCGGGACGTTCGTGGCGACGCTTGCGCGCGACGTTGGTCGTCGCCGAGCTCGCGCTGTCGCTCGTGTTGCTCGTCGGCGCGGCATTGCTCGTTCGCAGTTTCCTCGCGCTCCAAGCTGTTAGACCTGGCTTCGATCCCAGCAACTTGTTGACGATGCAGGTCTCTCTCGAGGGGCCCGCGTACGACTCCACGTACCAGCGATTCCAATTCTGGGATCGGTTGCTCGCGAAGCTGAATGCGGACCCAGGCATTGTCTCGGCGGCAATCTCGAACCGCATTCCCCTCAGCGGCGGCAATAACAACAGCTTCTTCGTGCCCGAGGGCCAGGACCCCAAACTCGGCTCCGAGCCGCTCCTAGAGATTCGTTGGGCATCGCCACGCTATCTCGAAACGCTGCGCGTGCCGCTCGTTGCAGGTCGGATGTTCACACAACAGGAATGGGCCGACAGCGGCACAGCGGGGCGCGTTGCGGTCATCAATCAGTATATGGCGCGCCAGTTCTGGAAGACACCGGATGCCGCGTTAGGCAAGCGTTACCGCTTCGGATCGGTCACAGACACCTCGCGGCGATGGATCACCATCGTCGGCGTCGCGGCGGACATCAAGCACAAGCAACTCAGTTCGCCCCCCGATCTGCAGGGATACATGCCCTATCAACAGGGTGGTTGGAATTCGGCGGTCATCGTCGTCCGCACGCGTGACGATCCAACACGCGCAACAGGCCTCACTGTCGGCGCGATCAAACAGATCGATCCCCTGCTCCCCGCGTACCGCGTTCTGAGTATGGATGCGAACATCAAGCGCTCGTATTGGCAGCGAGCGCTCTATGGAAAAATGTTCGGCGCCTTCGCAGCGATCGCGCTGGTGTTGGCCGGTGTCGGACTCTACGGCGTGGTCTCGTACGCCGTGTCGCAGCGCACGCAGGAGATCGGCGTGCGCGTGGCGCTCGGCGCGCAAACGCTGGACGTCGTGCGTCTCATCGTCGGCCAGGGTGCGTTGCTCGGGGGACTCGGCGTTGGCATCGGCTTGGCCGGCGCCTTCGCGGTGACGCGGACCTTGCGCGCGATGCTCTTCGGTGTGTCCCCACTCGACGGCGCGAGCTTCATCGGCGTATCCCTCGTGTTGGGAGCATTGACGCTACTCGCGAGCTACATCCCCGCTCGTCGTGCCGCACGCGTCGATCCGGTGGAAGCTCTGCGCTATGAATGATTGCTCGGCGAACGCCGGCGCCTAACGATAACCCCGTGATGACGGACTGTAGCATTTCTCGAGCACCAGATGCCGAACACGAGCAGGACAACTCCGGCGAGGAGCGAATGCCACGTCCACACGTCGCCGACGAATCGATACACCCACGGAGAGATGATGAACCACGCCCCGATGAGCGCGACGACCCAACTTGCCCATAACCCCGGCGCGTTACGGTTGATCGCGACGCCGAGCGCACACGCGACCGCGCCAGCGATCATGGCATTCAGTTGATTCCCAATGTCGAGATCGCGTTTCCATGACGAGAGCAACATGTACGCGCCGACAAAGGCGATGAGACTGCTTACGATTTTCACGCGGTCGACGTGCGACGATGCGTGATGCTGCTGAGTCGGAGCAACCCGGGCCATGCGGCACCTCCGCGCAACGATGCTCCGGTATCAGGGGAGCAACGTTCGGTCCGCGGGCAGCGACTTGTCATCGTGAGGAGCGAAGCGACGAAGGATCTAGTGTCACTTGTTTGATGGCTACCACTAACAATGGACGCTAGATCCTTTCGCCTACGCTCAGGATGACAACTCACTCTGTAGCACTGGTGTCCTTTGCAATCCGCGCTGCCGCGATGAGCTTGGGGACGTACTCGCGTGTCTCGGCAGGCAGGTGTTTCGAGATCGCGTAAAAATCCGCGTCGGTACCGGTCGTGCGGCCGAGTACTTTGTCCATCGCTTTGGAGATCGTGCCGGGCCCGGCGTTGTAGGCAGCGATCGCCAGATACCACGAGCCGAAGCGGTCGTGCAGCTCCGACAGGTACGTGAGCGCAGCGTCAGTCGATTTCGCCGCGTTGGTGCGGTCGTCGCCCTTGCGGCCGACGGAGAGGCCGAGGTTCCGCGCGGTGGACGCCATGAATTGCCAGAGTCCGACCGCCGAGACGCGCGACCGCGCCTGCGTCCGGTACTCCGACTCGATCAGCGGCAAATAAGCGAGCTCTTGGGGCATGTTCCGCTGTTCGAGCTTAGCCGAGATCATAGGCAGGAACTTTACGCCACGGTCGAGTGCGGCCGAGATGTCGCCTTTGAGCGAGGTCGAGAATCGCTGGACCCAGCTGTCGACGCGTGGATTCTCGATGTTTGCGAGATCCCATGTCGGCGCGGTCGAGATCGCCGCAACCGTCGCGACAGCAACGTTAGGCATTGGTGCCGCGGCGTTTACCGGCGTCGAGATCGCTTCGGCTGCCGGACGCATCGCGAACTGGAGTCCGCCACCTAACGATTGCGTCACCGCAAGGGCGCCGAGGACAAAGAAGGCCGACGTCATGATCCATCGGGTGATTGCGTCCCGATGCACAGTGAACGTTTGGCGCATCGTCAGAGTCGACATGCGTCGGTACCTCCAGGGATGTGGGGGGGACGTGCGGTGACGAGGATTACTACCCCGTAGCGCCGACGGGTTTCCGTTAGGATTGGCACCAACGCGCTTGGCGGGCGCTGCCGCGAAGGGGTTAGGGACTAGAGCGTAGGGGTTAGGTAATTCGGGCCCTAGCCCCTACGCTCTAGCCCTAACCCCTCATCTGCTCTTTAGCGTTCTCTAACTACAATAGTCCCCAGTTCGTGAACGGCTCCGGCTTCTTGAACGGCGGCCCGACCTGAATGACGATGTCGGCATGCGCCGCGAGTGGGATCTTCGCGGGATCACCGTTGTAGATCGCGCCGTTCAGCCAGACGCGCGTCGACTCGCCCTTCTTCGTTTGTGCGGACGCGACTTGCTTGCGCGTGATCGGTTGTCCCCACACCGCGAAGAAATCACCGAGCGTGAACGATCGGTCCATCGGCGCTTCGACGTGAATGAATCCGTCGGGCGTGTGCGTGTGCAGCCAGTAGATACATCGCGCTGCCGACGGGATGCCGATGAACTGCGGGACCAGCACTTGAGTGCCGTGATCGTAGATCGCGAGATGTTGGTGAATGTGAATGCGCTGGCCCTCCTGCGCGTCGCACGAGATGCCGTTGATGGTTTGTCCCATGGATTGCGCGTACGCTGGGGACGTGCCGGCGGCCGTGAGAACCAGAGCGAGACCTGTCAGACGACGAATGGTCATGTGTTGATCGGTGGGCGGTTGCGTGTGAAATACGGAGCCGAGCACATTATGTCCATGCCTGCCGGGCGATCGCGAAGCGGCGCGCGGTTCGATGCGATTCATGCCGCCGACTCAGTGTCAATCCACCCGGGTCACGCGCGCCTCACCATTGCTCTCGAAGGCGAGAATCCACTGGCCCGTGGGCGACACGAACAACCGATTGACGGTGACCGGTATCGGGATCCGCTCAAGCATCGTTTTATCGGCGTACCGCATCTTCGTGATGCCTTGACCGGTACAGATATATATGTTCGCATCATCCGGTGAGATCGCGATGCAAGTGTCGCTGGGCCACCAGAGCGTTTGCATGTTGCTATCGAGGAGAGAGCTGCCGCGAGTGAGGTAATTCCCCGTCGCGTCGAAGGTCAGACCCGCGTAGTCCGTCCCGATGCCGCCGCGGCAGGCGGAGAAGGTGTCCGTCGCCGGATCGTATCGGCTGCCACAATTGGGCCCGAGAATGTAGATGTGTGACCGATCGTCAGGGCGTCCCATAAGGCGCGTCCAGAACGCCGAGCTGCTCAGCTTCCTCGCGTCGGTGCGGATGCGCTGGGTGCCGCTCGTTAGGTCCACCTCGACCGTCTGATCGTTGCTCTGCGACGGGTTGCTGAGCATGACGATCGCCTTGCCATTCGACGCCACACGAAGGCCGTACGGTGTGAGCGGCATCCCACCGAACGCCGGCACCGTGTCGAGCACGGAGAGATGAATCGCCCCCGGCGGCGCGGCCGGATGGTTCAGATCGATGACTGCGATGGTGTTGGCCGACGGCACGGCGACGAGCAGCGAGTCGCCGCTCAGCGTGAGGTCCATGCCCTCCGGCGTACCCGGCAGCGTGATCGCGGGCTGCGTCATCATCGAGCCCGGCGAGAAGACGACGATGCGATTGTCGCGCGGCACACCGACGTACATGAGATCACGCTTCGCGTCGTACACCATGTCGTCGATGTCGCTCTGCGGCGAGAGGACGAGTGGTGTCGTCGTTGGATGCGCAACGAGTGGATAGATACGGATGCTATCCGGCTGCGAGAAGACGGTTGAACTCGTTAGGCCGCCGGCGTCCCGCGAAGACATACCAACGACCGGCGAGCCGACCCATTCCGGACGGGCGACGACCTTGACGACCCAGCTGAAGAATGTCTGGTCCGGCAGCGCGGGAACCGAATCGCGAACGTTCGCGGGCGCGCCGATCTGATAGACGAGCCAACCGAGCTCGTTGTCGTCGGCCGCGTTTGCGAACAGCCGCAGGGTATCGCCGACGGCGAATTGGCCGGTAAGACTGTTCTGTCCAAGGATGCTGACCGACGAGATGCTGGGTGGAACATGATCGACGAACTTGACTTGTGTCTCGAGTGACTTTGCCGAGCCGACGAGCGCGGCGTTGAACGCGCGCACGGAGAAGGTCATCGGCACACCGGGCTGATTGTCGAATGGTGGTACGACGAACTTGACGGTTCGATTGACCGTCGTCGCCATCTCCTCCCCGAACACCTGCTCGCTCTTGAACGCGCCGGTTGCATCGACGATAGTCAGCCAGATTCCCGAGCTCGCCGTCGCCTGAAAGCTGACGCTGACCGTGTCGCCGCTGGTGAACTGCGCCGACATGTTCGGCACGCTGATCTGCGTCACGGTTGGCACGACCGCGTTCTGCACCGTGGGACCGCAGGTGAAGTGCGTGCTCGGGGTTGTGGCCGGTTGGCCGTTTGGCAGCTCATAGCCGAAGCTCATCGTCACCTCGAAGGGCGCGCCGAGCTTGAACACCCAGGTGGCGTGCTGGCTCTGACCGGCGAAGATCGCTGGGGCACCAAACGCGTTTTGCACGTCGCTCCCCGAATTGGACGTCGTATCGGCGGCGATGGTGCGATCGGCGCCGATGAACCAGAGCTCCGTTGCGCCAGTCCACGAGCCGCTACCACTGCCGTGCGCCGTGACGGTCAACGATACGACGCACGTCATGATCGGACCGTTCGCCGTTTCGCCGGTACTAATGGACGGCGGTGAGTCGAGCGACACGGTCACGCCGAACGGCGAATTCGGAGCAGTGTTGTCGCGACAGCCGCCAAGCGCCAAGATCAGCGCGATAGCGGCAGCTATTGAATGGCTTCTCAACTCGGTAGCTCCGGCTCTCGTTTAGCGCCGGCGTCAATCTGGGGTATGGAGCGCCGTGGGTCCAGTTCCCAGTGTAGGCCATAATGCCCCACCCCTGGACCAGGTGAAATCGCCACGTTGACGTCTGGCGTACAGGCGATAGAATGCTCAATTCGCCGCAGACGATGCCGTGTGGCGGCGACTCCGTTTATTAGAGGGTTCTAATGAAGCATTCCCTCCGCTTTGTCGCCGGGCTGCTCCTCGCCGCTTGCGCGCCAGCCTCCCAGCACACCTATATCGCGCCGTCGCGCGAGACCGTCGTTTCGACCACCGAGGTCCACGACGCCAATCCGCCGACGCACCTCATCTACGTCGAGAATCACTCGACGGTCCCCGTCATCGTCTTTGCGATCACGTACACCGATTGCGAGAACGTGAAAATCCAGTGCGGGGCTCACCAGCTGAATCAGAAAATCGCCGCGGGAAGTCGCACGATGATCGCGCGCATCGAGCCGCAAATGCGGGATCGCGAGTGGAACTATCGCTTCGGCTTCAGCTGGCGTGCGGACACGTCGTATGGCACAGCACTGATGACTGCGCTCGCGGAGACTGGGGACTCGTCAGCGCGCGTGCGGCTCGCGGCAATTCAGCACGCCGACTCGTTGCGGAAGGCCGAGGAGGGCCCGCACTTCAACGAGCTGTCACGGACGGACTTCCCGATGATCGCTGGACGCGTTGCGCGGATGAACGCGTACCCGGAGTCACTCGTCATTGCGCCGGGCCAGCGTGTGAATGTCGAGCGCATTCGCGTCTTGCTCCTCGACAACGCCGGCGGGGTGCTCGGGCAGACCCGATGGGTGCGCTGGCGCATCGGCCCGGGTCCTGTTGAATTCGTGCCCCCTGACGCGCTGATCGCGAAGCGGCCGGGCCGCACCGTGATTCGTTTCAGCCTCGCCGACGAGCCGCAGAAAATGGTCGGCACGCCCGTGGAGGATCTCGCGTATAACGTCGTCGTGGCGTATCCGATTGACGCACATGCCCCGACCTTCGACGGGCTCGCGATCGACGCCGACACCAAGGCACCGCTCGCCTGCGCATGGGTGGCCCTCGAGGACAGCGCGCAGAACGTCGTGGCGCGCAGCCGGACGTCGGCGCATGGGAACTTCCTGCTCGCGTCGCCGCGTCCGGGGACGTACCGCGTGCGCATCGAGACGCCGGGTTGGCAGCCGGCGTTCGGGCCGACCGAGTTCGCGAAGGCGGATGAGGACAACCAGCACCAGTATGTCGTGAAGTTCACCGAGCAAATGCTCATGCCGCGGTACATGCGTGATCCCGACGCGGTCGAGCACGCGCATCCGGTATCATTACGAGTCGAGGCGTCCGCGAAGAAAGCGCTCGTGAACAGCGTGACCCTCGGCGGCTCGGAAGCGATGCCGATTCTCGGGATCGTCGGACGCACCCCGGTGGGGACGACGTGGATGCAGTTCGTCGTCGACTCGACGGGTCAGGTGGATCCGAAGTCGATCATGCTGCCGTTAGGCACCGATCAGCGCGCGCTGACGAGTGTGACGCAAGTGCTCCCGCGCGTCCGCTTTTCGCCGGCGCGTGACCAGGGGAAGCCGGTGTGCGAGTTGTTGCGGATGCAGGTGAATTTTAGTAACCGCTGATCGTTTGTCATCCAGAGCGAAGCGAAGGATGACAAAGTCACGGGAGCGTCGCTCCGCGCGCGACCTGAATCGCCGCCGCCTCGCCGGCCGCGGCCGACTCAGGGGCCGAGATCGCGAGCGGACGTCCGGTCTCGAGCAGCGACTTGAGGCTCGACAGCGCCTTGGGCCAGCCCATCGAGATCCCCTTGAGGACACCCGACCCGTCGCGCAAATCGTCGTGAACGACGGTGAGCTTGACCTCGCCGCCTAACGGCTCGAGCTCGAAGGTGACCTTGGAGTAGCCCTCGTGGCGGAGCGCGTCGTCGAACTCGACGCGCCAGGTGAAGACGAGCCGGTGCGGTGGGTCGGACTCGAGAACCTCGCCGCTGTCGGAGAGTGTTCCCTCCCGGCCGATGTAGCGTACGGGCGCGCCGACCCTCCACGTCGACTCGACCCGACGGCCAAACATATAGCGTTCTGTAAACTCGGCGCTCGTCAGGGCCTGCCAGAGGCGCTCGGCCGTGGTCGCGATATAGGTGACGTAGACGAAGCTGGGTTTATTCATGGCCAACATCCTCCAGTGCGCGCTTGAGGTCGGCGAGGGCCGCCACACGCGACTTCTCGTACTGGCCGATCCAGCGCCGCGCGATCTCGTGGATCGGCGCGGGATTGAGGTAGTGGAGCTTCTCTCTCCCGCGCCACACCGTGGCGATGAGGTTCGCCGCCTCGAGCACCGCGAGGTGCTTCGTGACGGCTTGACGTGACATATCGAGATGCTCACAGAGCTCACCGAGCGTCTGCCCGTTGTCGGCGCGGAGTCGGTCGAGCAGAAGCCGTCGGTTGGGATCGGCGAGCGCCTTGAAGACGTTGTCCATCTACGAGCGCCAATATGCAACCCTTTGGTTGCCTGTCAAGGTGCCAACCTTACTCGCCGCGTCCACGCCTACCACGCAATCCCGTAATCTTCGCCATTGTTCGACGAACCACCCCACATCGTGTGGTGCTTCGCGTCGATCATGATTGCATTGATCGGCCCCGACGTCCGCTCGCCGATCTGCAGCGTGTAGCCCATCGGCTGCAACGCGGCCCGCACGTCCATCGGCGTTCGAGAGTCGATGAGCAATCTCCCCGGACGCGACTCGTGTTGCCCGAACGACGACCGCATCTGGTAACTGTTGATGTTCGGCGCTTCGGTGGCCTGCTGCGGCGTCATGCCCCACTCGACGATGTTCAGGAAGAACTGCAGCAAGTTCTGATCTTGTGAATCACCGCCCTGCACCGAGAAGCACAGATACGGCGCGCCGTCCTTGAGGGCGAGCGTCGGCGTCAACGTCACGCGTGGTCGCTTGCCCGGCT
Organism: Gemmatimonadaceae bacterium; assembly: GCA_025451425.1. The sequence goes on along the minus strand of JANWKK010000115.1, from coordinate 881 downwards.
CGATGACGTTGAACGGGCCGTCCTTCGCCTCCGTCACGAAACTCTGCGCGCGCTGGCTCAGCCCAATCCCTGTGTGACCCGCAATCACGGCCGGGACCCAGCCACCGCTCGGCGTGACCGACACGACCCATCCGGCCGAGTCGGCGGCTTCGATCGACGTCGTCCCACTGTAGAAGGATTCAATGAATGCTGAATCGGCGGGCGGAACGTCCTGCTGGCCGCTGCGACGCGCCGTGTCACCATTCGTCGATTTCCATTCGGCCAACAAGTTGGCAAACGGGTTGGAGCCATTCTGATAGGGGTATGGATCGCCCGGCTTGATGTTCGGGTCGTTCTTCGTCCAGTCGATCGTTGCATAACGAGCCTTCGCGTAGTCCTTGGAGAGCAGGCCCTTCGTCGGCTCCTCCGGCGGGAAGTACGGATCGCCGTAGTAGAAGTCGCGATCGGCGAAGGCGAGGCTCATCGCCTGATATAGCGCGTGGATGTACTTTGGCGAGTTGAAGCCCATCGACTTGAGGTCGGCGTTCTCGAGGATGTTGAGCGCCTGGAGCATCGCCGGCCCTTGTTGCCAGAAGGGGAGCTTGTACACCGTGATCCCCTTGTACGTCGTACTCACCGGCTCCTCGATGCGTACCTTCCAGTTTGCTAAATCGGCGAGCGTGAACAGACCGCCATCCTCCTGCACGCCACGGACGATCTCGCGCGCGATATCGCCCTTGTAGAAGCGGTCGTAGGCGGCGTAGATCGCCTCCTTCCGGCTCTTGCCGGCCTTGAGCGCCTGCTGCTCCGCTTCCACCAGCTTGCGCAGCGTGGCCGCGAGATCCGCCTGGCGGAAGATCTCCCCCGCGTAGGGCGCCTCGCGCTCTTCACCGGCGTGGGGC
>JANWKK010000114.1 GCA_025451425.1 Gemmatimonadaceae bacterium | reverse complement strand
TCCGTCACGCCGTCGGCGAAGTAGGCGTCGGATGAGTCGCCAACGTTGTCGAAAGGAAGCACGGCTACGCGAATCTTATCCGCGCGAGTATCGGCCGCGGCCCCCGCGCGCGAGCGCCACGCGAAGACGGCGATCGCGCCTAACAGAACTGCGAAAGCGAGGAGTGCCGCACTCACGCCAAGTCGGCGCCGTGAACGGGACGATGCGGAGGGTTGCGGCGCAGTGACGCCAGAGATGATCGCGCTGCGCTCCCCCGTGTCGAGAGCGCGGGCGAAGTCGGCAGCAGTTGCGTAGCGGTCCGCCGGAACGGGCGATAGCGCTTTGCGCACCACTGCGTCAACGGACTCCGGCAGCGTCGGCCGCAGTCGCTGCGCGGACGGCGCATCGCTCGACATCATCTTTACCACCACCACGTGGGCTGTCGCGCCCGTGAACGGTGGCTCCCCCGTGAGCATCTCGTAACACACCGCGCCCAGCGAATAGATGTCGCTCCTCGCGCCGACGTCCTGCTCCCCACTCGCCTGTTCGGGACTCATGTACCCCGGCGTGCCGATGGTCATCCCCGCTCCGGTGAGCCGAGTCGTACCGGACCTGGTGACCGCCTCAAATGTGCGCGCAATTCCAAAGTCCGCGATGAGGGCATCGCCATCCGCGGTGAGCAGAATGTTCTCCGGCTTGATGTCCCGGTGGATGGTTGCGTGCTGGTGTGCGTACGAAAGTGCGCCAGCGATCTCTCGCGTGATGCGGAGCGCGTCCTCTACCGCGAGTTGTTTCTCCCGGTGCAGCCGATCGCGGAGCGTCTCACCCTCGACGAACGGCATCGTGAACCAGAGCTGCCCCTTCGCCGATTCACCGGAGTCGTAGACCGAGAGGATGTGCGGGTGTTGAAGACCGGCCGCGATATCGATCTCTTGGCGGAATCGCTCCAGCCCGAGAGTCGCCGCGAGATCGGGGTGCAGCACTTTGAGCGCGACATGCCGGTGATGCTTGGTGTCGAGGGCGAGATACACCGTGGCCATGCCGCCGCGGCCGAGCTCGCGCTCGAGCGTATAGGCGGCGCCGAGATCCGCCTGAAGTGTTTGCAGCGCGTCGGTGCTCATCGCGCGCACCTGGTTTGGGATGAGCAAGCATCGCAAACACTCGCGAGTCCGCGGACCCTGATGCTTCAATAATACCGATAGATGCTGCTGGTTGGATGCGCAAGCAGAGCGGGGGTCGCGAGCATCCGTCGCGATCGACGCTCCCACCGGCTAGCGGTGGTAGTACCGGGCTCTACTATGCGCGCCAGGCATCTTCGTTCTTCGCCATCCAGTCGAGGAGCGCATGGCCCTCGGACGGCTCCCGTGCGCGTCCACCGCGCGCTGCGCCTCCTCGATCGAGTCGAAGGGATCACCCTGTTGGAGGAGATCGATTATGGCCTGTAGCTCCGGAGGCCGATTGGGTGTCATCGTTTCCTATCGGCTGTCCGCCGTTCTCCCAGCTCCAACTTCCCAATGCGCTGAATCCCGCTCTCGGCCAACCAGATAATATTCCGCTTCGCGTCCACCGACACATTCCGCACCATTGAGCCCGAGGTCGGAATTCTCACCGTCTCCATCTGCTCCGTCGTTGGATCGAACCCGACCATCTGGTTGTTGCCGGATTCATCATACCATATCCGCCCGTCCGGCGCGTACGCAATGCCGTACGGAGCGGACTTGTCACCACCCGGTGATTTCCACTCCCTGAATTGTCCCGTCGCAGGATCGAGCCGGCCGAGATAGCCGCGTGCGTAGTCCGTGTAGTACACCATCCCGCTCGGCGCTACCTCGATGCGCCGCGGCCGCGCACCCTCGTTTGGAATCACGAACTCCTTCATCTCGCCGCTGTTGGTATCCACGCGACCAAGCTTGTTCGTGCCGAAGAGCGAGATCCACACATGCCCGTCGGGCGCGACGCGCATCCCGTACGGAAGCGATCGTGGCGTGGGACAGTCGAAGACGCGCACCTTGCCCGTGGCGGGATCGAGCTCGCCGTACCTGTTATTGGTCTGCGCGGTGAACCAGACCTTATTGCCAACCAACAGTGGTGTGTGCGGCGCGTTCGCGTTCGCGGGGAGTTTGAACTCGGTGATCTTCATCGTCTTCGGATCGAGATGACCGATCAAGCCGGTGCGCTGCGCCGTGTACCACACGCTGAGATCGGGCGCGACGACAATGCCGTGCGGACCAGACGCTGGAGTGGGCGTGGGGACGTCGGTGATCTTGCCGGTGGCCGGGTCGAGTCGGCCGATGAAGCTGTTGTTCTGGTCCGTGTACCAGACGATGCCGTCGGAGCCCACAGCGGGATCGTGCGGGAACGCGCCGGCGCGTGGGATGTGGTACTCGGTGATCGTGGGCGGTGGCGCTGTTGCGGGCGTGCCGGCGATCGACGCGGCGAGTGTAATGATGAGCAGGCGGGGTAGCATTGGAATTCCCTCCGATTAGCAGGGCGCTGAAAAACCGGTAACTGCTCGACGCGGAGTCGCAGGGGATTGAACAGAGAGACGCGGAGGAGTGGGCTTCAACTCTTCCATGAGGGTCTTCCCTGCCTGTATTCCTCCGCGTTTCTCAGTTCACCTCCGCGGCTCTGCGTCCCCTCAGTTGCCCCTTTCCCCAGCAACCGATTGGAGCGCGTGAGATCCTGTGCGTAGGTTGCGCGCGCTTCCGGGAAATGCAAGGACGAGTGAGCCGGGCGCGGCCGCCCGAGGTCGTGCCCGGAAAAAAATGTCGATTTCGCGACTCCTCGCACGTCGCTCAGGTGGAGGGCGATCAGAGATCGCCGTATTCGATATCCACTTGCTCGGAGACCTGACGATGCGGAAGCTCATTCTCAAGATGCAGATGTCGCTCGATGGATTCGTGGGCGGTCCGAACGGCGAGGTCGACTGGGCGTTCAAAACGATCGACGACGACGCACAGGCGTCGATCGTGAAAACGATCTCGGATGTCGGCGTGCACATCATGGGGAGCCGCACCTTCCACGACATGGCCGCGTGGTGGCCGACGTCGACGGAGCCGTACGCCAAGGCGATGAACGAGATTCCGAAGGTCGTGTTCTCGAAGGATCCGAAGGTGAAGGCGTCACCGGATGCGCCCGGGAACATCGAGTCGTGGGCAAATGCGAGAGTCGCGACGGGCGACCTGGCGGAGGAGATCGCGAAGCTCAAGGCGGAGCCCGGGAAGGAAATCCTCGCGCACGGCGGAGCGCGATTCGCGCAGAGTCTCGTGAGGGCAGGTGTCATCGACGAGTACCAACTGATGGTGCACCCGATAGCGCTGGGGCGAGGGCTCGCGCTCTTCTGGTCATTGCGCGATCCGCTCGACCTGCAACTCGTGAGCTCGACGTCGTTCGGGAGTGGGGCGGTGGCGCAGGTGTACCGGGTTGCGAAGTAGCGAAAGCCCCCGCTCTACGTGCCTAGCGGACTGCAGGTCGTTGGAAGATTTCGGGCGCTGCACTCATCCTGTGGCACCGGCATCCGAGACGGTACCTGGCCGCCGGGCACGCCGAGCTCGATGGTGTTGAGCAGGTTGTACCGCCGCGCGTCGATCCACCGTGTCCCCTGCTCCCACATCAGCGAATACCAGCGCTCGTACAGCAATTCGCCGATGCGATTGGCGTTCGACATGCCGTTCCACGTACCCGACGAGATCGCCGGCAGTCCGCCGGAGCTCGTCCGGATGAAATTGATGTCGGTGAGCGCACCGCCCTGATTGCCGGCGCCAAGCTCGGCTTCCGCGCGCAGCAGAATCAGCTCCTCATCGCGGATGATGGGGATCGGCGCGTTGGCATCGGGCTGCCCCCCGGAGAAATAGATCGTGTACTTGAGCGTTCCAGGCAGCGGCACCGCAGGGATCGACCAGGTAGGCACGCGCGTGGCGCGCGCGGTCTTGGCGAGCAAGCGTGCATCCAACGCGCCGCCCGCCTGCTGCTGGGCGTGCACGATGACGAACGTGTCCGCGAAGAACGTAGTGCCGTCGAGCGCATCAGCGAGCTCGTTCGACTGGTCGCCCGATGCGGTAGAAAAATCAAACTGTGGTCCGGTGGCGAGCCCCGACGGATCCATGCTGATGAACGTCGATGGCAGCGTTGCGATGGCGGCGGCAAAGCATGGTTGTCCGCATCCCGCGGTGGCGCGCAACACCTCGGCCTTGGCCTTCAACGCACGGTTGAAGAGCAGGAACGTGGATGGTTGGTCGAAGCCGGAGAAGCCGGGTGGCGTGGGGAACGGAAACGACGCTCCACCGGCAGCCTGCAAGCTCGTCTGAGCATCGTCGAGCAGTCCGACGATGAATCCGTAGACGCTGTCCTCGCTGACAAACGGCGGCGGTGGCGCAGTGGCCGGCCGGTCCACGTCCACCGGCGCGCCGAGATTTGCCCGCGTTTCGATGACGTACATGAACGCCAGCGCTTCCATCGTCTTGCCGAAGCCCTGTGACGCGGCCAGTTCCTCGGCCGAGAGATCGGGCGCCTTGGGCGCGGCATCGAGGTACACGTTGATGCTGCGAATGTTGGCGTAGCGGCCGGCCCACTCCGAACCGCCGAACTGGGTGGAAGAGAGCGGACCGAAGTAGGGCTCCTGGTAGTCGGGCTGATTGTTGCCGGACAGGTTGATGCCTTCACGTCCCATGGAGCCCACCTGCCAGATGAAGCCGGTGATGTCGCCGCGCGCGCCGGCGAAGATGCCCGTGGCGGCGGCGGCGAGCTTCGATCTGGTGGGATGGGTTTCCAGGTCGGTCTGCGTGGGCTGGTTGGTGTTGGTGATGTCGAACCCGCCGCACGCGCCAACGGAAATAACGGCGCCCAGCGCCACGGCGACGACGAGAGCGGGCGTGGCACGGTGCACGATGCGAGTCATGGTCAGAACCCCGCCGTGATGGAGAACATGAACGTGCGTGATGGCGGATACGGGCCGAGGTCGACGTTCCGCGTCACCGCTTGCTGGCCGTAGTTGCTCGACTCCGGATCGTAGCCCCAGTAGTTGGTGAAGATGAGCAGGTTGCGTCCGGTGACCTCGACCCGCAGCTGACTCGATCCGAAGAACTTCTGCGCGAGATTGTCGGAAAGCGTGTAGCCCACGCTCACCTCACGCAATTTGAGGAACGACGTCGATTGCACGTACGGCGTGGCGATGCCGTCGAAGCAGTCGTTGGCCCGCGCCAACCCGGCCGGCGTGCCGTTGTCGGACGCCAACAGGTTGCAGTCGTAAAGAGTGAGCGTCTGGTTCTGCGCGATGCCGCCCGATTGCCAGTCCCAGAGCGAGGTGAGGAAGAACCGCTTGTACGTGAAGTCGTTGCCGAGCGTCCAGTCGAAGTTCGGCGACGCGTGCCCCATGTACGTCACGTTGAACGAGCCGTCCGGATTGATACTCGTCTGGCCGATGATCTGATCGATCGGCCGTCCCTGCTGTACGAAGAACTCGCCGAAGGCGAGGCCGAACCCGGCGGTGGGCGGACTGAAGCCCGTGCCGGGCAGCTGCTGCACGAGCGACCGCGTGCGGGCGAACGTGGAATGGACGGTGTACGAGAAGTCGTGCCGCTGGACGGCGGCAACGCCCAACGTCATCTCGATGCCCGAGTTCCGCAGCTCGCCGCCGTTGGTGATGAGCTCACCGTACCCGCTCGACGACGGCGGCGTGCGTGCGAGCAGCAGATTGGTGGTATGGCGCACGTACCACGTGAAGTCGAGCGTCGCTCGGCCATGGAACGGCGAGGCGTCGAAGCCCGTCTCGAATTCCTTCACGCGCTCGGGCTCGATGTTCGGCGCGCCGGCGACGCTGCCCACTTGCGTGCCGACGTTCCCGCCGATGTTCACGCCGCCCACGAGCGTCGTGAACTTCTGGCCGAACAGCGGCTGGTTGCCGGTCTCGCCGTACGCAGCGCGCAGCTTGAAGTCGCTACCGTCGCCCAACAGGTTCGGAAAGCGATACGCCGCCGAGGCCTTCGGATAGATGAAGTACTTGTCGGTGTTGCCAAAGACGCTGCTTCGTTCGGCGCGCAGGCCGACCTCGGCCAGCAGCCGCTCGTCGAACGCTTTCAGCTGCTCCTGGCCATACATGGCGAACGTCTTCTCGCGCGTGTTGAGCTCGAACGGCTGGCCGAACACCGCCCCCTGATCGATGTTCGATTGTCCCTCGAGCAGGCCGATCGCGGTGCTGCGCGCCTGATCGAGTTGCCGGTCCTCGTACTGCAAACCGGCCGAGGTCGTGAACGACATCGACGGACCCGCTGGCGTGAACGCATCGATGGCGTTCAGGTTCCAGTTCACGTAGCGGCTGTCGGCGTTGCCGAGCGTCGACACACCAGGGAACTGCTGTGTGGCCTCGAAGTACAGATTTGGCGGCGCGTAGACCATGTTTTTCTGGTTGAACAGGTCCGCGCCCGCGGCGCCCACCAGCTTGAGATCATGCTTCCCGCCTTGCAGCGCCTGATAGGTGAGCGTCGCGCCGCCGGTAAACCGGTTGACGGATTCGGCATTGGCGGCCAGCGCGATGGTCTGGAGCGGATTCGCACCCTGGTACGTGAACGCGGGTTGCGGGTACACGCCGTTCACGGGCTCGAGCGGCACGAAGCCCGGGATGTAGGCGAGCGCGTACGTGATGCCGGCGCCGCTGTTGTCGTTGTTGGTCGTCCCGCGGTCGGTCGTCGTGCGCGTGAACGAGTTGCTGAGACTGAGCTTCAGCTTCTCGTTGAGACGCTGGTCGAGATTCATGCGCAGGCTCTGTCGTCCGGCATCGGTATTGTTGATGATGCCGCCCGTATGCGACCAGCCGCCGGAGACGAAGTATTGCGTGTTGTCGTTGCCGCCGCTCACGTCGAGCG
>JANWKK010000113.1 GCA_025451425.1 Gemmatimonadaceae bacterium | reverse complement strand
GTCGTGCTCGTCGATGACGTCGTGACGACCGCAGCGACACTCAACGCGTGCGCGGCCGTGCTGCACGGCGCCGGCGCGCGCATCATCAGTTATGTCACCTTCGGTCGAGCGCCAGCAATCGGCGATCGGCTCTAACCGAACGAGGAGAGCGGGATGGCAATTCGCGTCGGCATCAACGGCTTCGGCCGCATTGGGCGGCAGGTAGTGCGGGCGGCAAAGCTCCAGGGAATGGGCGACCTCGACTTCGTCGCCGTGAATGATCTCACCGACACGAAGACGCTCGCGCACTTGTTCAAGTACGACTCGGTCCATCGCACGTACAAGGGTGACGTTGCCGCGCACAAGGGCTCGATTGTCATCGACGGTGACGAGATCAAAGTGCTCGCCGAGAAGGACCCGGCGAAGCTACCGTGGACAGATCTGGGCGTCGACATCGTGCTCGAGTCGACGGGCCGGTTCACGGACGCCAAAGACGCGAAGAAGCACATCGATGGTGGAGCAAAGAAAGTGATCATCTCGGCGCCGGCGAAGGGCGAGGACATAACGATTGTCCTCGGCGTCAACGAGAAGAAGTACGACCCGTCGAAGCACACAATCATCTCCAACGCGTCTTGCACGACAAATTGCCTCGTGCCGATGGTGAAGGTCGTACGCGATAATTTTGGTTTTGTGCGCGGCTCGATGGTGACGATTCACAGTTACACGAACGATCAGAACGTGCTCGATCTTCCGCACAAGGATCTGCGCCGCGCACGCGCCGCGGCGATGTCGATCATCCCGACGACAACAGGTGCGGCGAAAGCGACGTCGCTCGTGATACCTGAGTTGAAGGGGAAGATCGACGGCATCGCGATTCGCGTTCCGACGCCGGATGTGTCGCTCACCGATCTCACAGTCGTTGTGGAGAAGCCGGTCACCGTGCAAGCGATCAACGATGCGTTCCGTTCCGCGGCGTCCGGCGCACTGAAAGGAATCCTCGAGTACACCGAGGAGGAGCTAGTGTCATCCGACTTCATCGGCAACCCGGCCTCGTGCATCCTCGACGCGAAGAGCACGAACGTCGTGGATGGAATGCTGCTCAAGGTATCTGGCTGGTACGACAATGAGTGGGGCTACTCGAGCCGGTGCGTGGATCTGTTGCGGTTCGTCGGGAACAAACTGGGCGACTAACTGTCATCCCGAGGCAGCGAGGGATCTGCACTTTTCGACCTAACGAGTGCAGATTCCTCGTCGCTTCGCTCCTCGGAATGACAATCGGGAGACAATGAATAAGAAAACCATCCGCGACTTACGCGACACCGACCTGCGTGGCAGACGAGCGCTCGTCCGCGTCGACTTCAACGTGCCGCTCGACGCGCATGGGCGTGTTGGCGACGACACGCGCATCCGCGCGGCACTTCCAACGATCAAATATCTTCGCGATCACGGCGCGCGCGTCGTTCTGCTCTCGCACCTCGGACGCCCAAAGGGAAAGCCGGAGGCAAAGTACTCGCTCGAGCCCGTTGCGCGGCGCTTTCAGGAGCTGATGCCTGACGACGAGGTGCAATTCGTGGAGAGCACCGACACCGACGAGGCGATGAAAGCGACGAAGAAGGGACCTTCCGTCGTGCTTCTCGAGAACACACGGTTCCTCGGTGGTGAAGAGACGAACGACGAGCGTCTCTCGCGCGCACTCGCGGAGCTCGGCGACGTTTATGTCAACGACGCGTTCGGTTCGGCGCACCGCGCGCATGCGTCAACGGAAGGTGTTGCGCGATATCTCAAGCCCGCCGTCGCCGGCCTGCTCATGGAGCAGGAGCTTCGGTACCTCGGCGCCGCGATCGCCGATCCCAAGCATCCCTTTGTCGCGGTGTTAGGAGGCGCGAAGATCTCGGGAAAGATCGATGTCATCGAAAACCTGCTGCCAAAGGTTGACCGTTTGATTATCGGCGGGGCGATGGCGTGCACTTTTTTCAAAGCCATGGATCTGGAGACGGGGAAGTCGCTCGTAGAGGCCGATCGCGTCGACATGGCGAGGCAGCTGCTCTCGCGCGGCGGCAAGAAGCTCGAGCTGCCGGTCGATGCGTGCGTCGCGTCCTCGCTCGACGAGGGTGCGCGCGCGCACACCGTTAGGCGCGAGTCCATTCCCAGCAACGAAGGGATGTTCGACGTCGGCCCGGAGAGCGCGAGGCTGTTCGCCAAGATCATCGGCGAGGCGAAGACAATCGTCTGGAATGGGCCGATGGGTGTTTTCGAGAAACCGCCTTTCGACGCGGGCACGCGTGCGGTTGCCGATGCAATGGCACGCGCTACCAAGAGTGGCGGCACCACGGTGGTAGGAGGGGGCGATTCCGCCGCGGCTGTCGCCGAGCTTGGGCTGGAGGACGCTATGAGTCACGTGTCGACTGGCGGGGGTGCTTCGCTCGAGCTGCTCGAAGGGAAAACGCTGCCTGGCGTCGCCGCGCTCGACGACCGGCCTGGCGGAGGCAGCCGAGCCGCATGATGAAGCGACCCTTCTTCTTCGCCAACTGGAAGATGAATCACGGGCCCACCGACGCCCGTGCGTATATCGCAACCTTTCTGCGCGCCTTCGCGCCTCACGAGGATCGCACTGTTGGGCTCTTTCCGCCCGCGCTCTCCCTCACGTCGGTGCGAGACGCACGCGCTGCTCGTACCGATATCCTGCTCGGCGTTCAGAACATCTATACGCAGGAGAAGGGAGCATTCACGGGTGAAAACTCGGCGCCGATGGCGCGGGACGCTGGGGCACAGCTGGCACTCGTGGGTCATTCGGAGCGACGTCACGTCTTCGCCGAGACAAATCTCGAGACAGCTCGAAAGACGGCGGTCGCGACGCGCTTCGGACTTACACCCGTGTTGTGCGTCGGCGAAACGCTCGATCAACGAGAGATGGGCGACGCCGAGGCGATCGTTGTCGAGCAGCTCAACGTGGGACTCGAGGACGTCGGCACGGACACCGAAATCATCATCGCATACGAACCGGTCTGGGCGATTGGAACGGGACGCAGCGCCACGCCCAGTGATGCGTCGGCGATGCATCGGGTCATCCGCGACGCGCTTCGCGACAATTCCAAGGTCCAGGCCGATCAGATACCGATTTTGTACGGCGGCAGCGTCAACCGTGGGAACGCGAAAGCTCTGCTGAGCGCCGATGGCGTGGACGGTCTGCTCGTTGGTGGGGCCTGCCTCGATCCTGAAGGCTGGGCAGAGATCTGCCGCACTTGACGGAAGGCGCTAAGTTGCGTGATATTTGACGCTTACACCGCCTGCCTACTCACAAGCCACGCGCAAAATGCTGTACACACTTCTGATGGTGCTGCTCATCATCGACAGTATCGTTCTCATAACGGCCATCCTGCTTCAGAGCGGGCAAGGTCAGGGTCTCGCCGCAACGTTTGGAGGCGTCAGCAGCTCCGCGAGCTCGCTTTTCGGATCGCGGCAAACCGGCAACCTTCTGACGAAGGCAAGTTGGTGGTCCGGAGGACTTTTCCTGTTCTTCGCGTTTCTGCTCTCACTCGCGTCGTCTCGGAGCCGCGCACCGAGATCGGTTCTCGATCAAGCGTTCCCCAACGCCCCTGCGCCAACCGCTCCGGCGAATCCCAAAGCCGGCACTCAGGCTCCTGTCGTGCCATTGACGCCCGCACCTCAGCCTTCACCGGCAACGCCGAACCAGGGGACGAAGGCGCCGGCGAAGAAGCCATAACGAGTGAGCGCTCAGTGACCCATCGGTCCGAAGTACCAGGGTTCCTTCTTCTCGAGGACGGAACCCTTTTTCATGGTACCCTTCCGTTTGGAACACCGCCGACGGTCGCCGAGGTGGTGTTCACAACGAACATGAGCGGGTACCAGGAGGTATTCACCGACCCCTCGTACGACGGACAGATCGTCGTGATGACGTCGCCGATGATCGGCAACTACGGCGTCAACGACGCCGATCCCGAATCGGCGAAGCCGCAAGTCGCCGGTGTCGTGATGCGTGAGCTCTCGAAGAATTACTCGAGCTGGCGCGCCGAGGGTGATCTCGGAGATTGGCTCCTTGAGAAAAAGATCCCAGTGATCGAAGGCGTCGACACGCGCCGATTGACCAAGCATCTGCGCACCGTCGGCGTCATGCGCGGCGCGATTGGCGCGGGCGACTCTCCTGGCGATGATGTGAAAGCATCGCTCGATGCCTGTCCTTCGATGGAAGGTTTGGATCTCGCCTCCCGTGTCTCGACGCGCGAGCGGTACACGTGGGGCGATCCGCAAGCGCATTGGCACATCGTGGCCTACGACTACGGGATCAAGCGAAACATCGTACGCCTATTCAGCGATCACGGCTGCCATGTGACCGTCGTTCCCGCAAAGATGTCTGCAGAAGAGGTGTTGGAGTTGGAGCCGGACGGTGTGTTCCTCTCGAACGGGCCAGGCGACCCTGCAGCGGTCGAGTACGCCCCGGGCATCGTGCGCAAGATTGCGTCAAAGGGAGTGCCGATATTCGGAATTTGCCTCGGGCATCAGATCATCGGTCTCACCTATGGGGCCGGGACGGTGAAGATGCCGTACGGCCACCGTGGAGGAAATCATCCGGTACGGGACATCGCTTCAGGTCGCGTATTGATCACGTCGCAAAACCATGGTTTTGCCGTCGAGGGAGATGATCGGGGCATCAAAGGCGTCGCCGAGCTCGAGGTTACGCACGTGAACCTGAACGACGGCACCGTCGAAGGCCTGCGGCATCGGGAGCTTCCAATGTTTGCCGTGCAGTATCACCCCGAGGCTGCGCCAGGACCGCACGACGGTCGGCCGCTGTTCAATCAGTTTCTCGACGTGGTCAGAAAGCAGACGGCGTAAAGCGGTACAAACTCTTGACACGTAAGAGTTAACATCGGTAAGTTCGGCAAGCGTCCGCGGCTGAACGGCGCGCTCACACGAGGCACATTCATGACCAAAGCAGACCTGGTCGAGAGAGTCACTGAGCAGATCTCCCGAACGGCGGGTCCGATGATTTCGAAGAAGGACTGCGCGCGCGTCGTCGATGCCTTTTTGGAGGCCATCAAAGAGGCGCTGCAGAGCCAGAAGAACATCGAAGTCCGCGGCTTCGGAACCTTCAAGATTCGTCACCGAAAAACGCGCATGGCGCGGAACCCCCGTACCGGTTC
>JANWKK010000112.1 GCA_025451425.1 Gemmatimonadaceae bacterium | reverse complement strand
GCGATGATGCGGGGAATGTTGCGCGACGTCCGCTTTGGCGCGCGCCTGTTTTGCAAGTCGCCTCTCGTCGGCCTCACGGGCGTAGCGCTCGTGGCGTTGGGCCTCGGCGCGGCGACGGCCATCTTCAGCGTCGTCTACGGCATCATGCTTCGCCCGCTGGCGTTTCGCGAGCCGGACCGGCTGGTGAGCATCTGGCTGGAGCGGCATTCCGAGCGCAACTATCCAGCCGCGGCTGACGCCTTTGCGCTGCGTGGCATACCTAACGTCTTCACGGACGTAGCGTTGGTGAAGAAGGCGAACCTCAACCTCGTGGGTGCCTGCACAGAAGGCGAGTGCGAGCCTCAGCGATTGGAAGGCGCCCGAGTCGAAACCAATCTCTTCTCCATTCTCGGCGCGTCGGCGGCTCTCGGACGCACATTCACCGCGGACGAAGCGCAGGTGGGTCGCGAGAACGTCGTCGTGTTGAGCGATGCCTTGTGGCGAGGCCGGTTCGGTGCCGACCGCGACATCGTCGGGCGCCAGATTCATCTCGACGGAACGCCCTACACGATCGTCGGCGTCATGGGTCCGGACTTTCGGTATCCGTCGGACGAGTTCCAGGCGTGGGTGCCGCTCGTAGTGCGACCGGCCGAGCTAACACGCGAGGAAACGGAGAATTACGACGTCGTCGCGCGCCTCGTGGCCGGCGTAACGCTCTCCCAGGCGCGCCAGGCCTCGGCGGCGCTGGCACACCGGTTAGCGGATACTTATGGCATCAATGTCGGTGTTGGCTTCATCGTCGACTCGATGCTCGACGACGCGATACGCGACGTGCGGCCGATCCTCACGGTCCTGCTGGCCGCGGTATCACTGCTTCTCGCCATTGCTTGCGTCAATCTCTCGAGTCTGTTCGGTGCCCGTGCGAGCACGCGCCGTGGTGAGCTTGCTGTCCGCCTCGCGCTCGGGGCGACGCGCACACGGCTCATTGCGCAGGCGATTGCCGAAGCGGTCCCGATACTAGCGTTAGGCGGCGCGCTCGGTGTCGCCTTGGCCTGGTGGTCGGTTCGCCTGTTTGTCGTAAGTGCTCCCTTGGGTGTGCCGCGCATTGAGAACATAGGAATCAGCACGCCGGTGCTGGTGATTTCGCTCGGACTCCTCGTGCTCACTGGCCTGGCGGCGAGCGTCGCGCCAGCGATGCACGCGTGGCGAGCTGATTTCACGACGATGACGAAAGATGGTGGCCGTTCTTCGACGAGCGGCCGGGGCAAGTCGATGGCCCGCCGCCTCGGTGTCGCCGTTCAGATCGCGTTCGCCATTCCACTTCTGGTCGGCGCGAGCATGTTGATCCGGAGCGCGATCAATTTGATGGGCGTCGACACAGGGTTCGAGTCAGCGCGCGTCACGACACTCAAATTTGAAGTGCTGCGCACCAGGCACCCCTCCGACCGCGAGGTCGCCGATTATTACTCCCGGTTGGTCGACGCGGTACGGGCCGTACCCGGCGTCGCAAGCGTGGGCCTGGTCAATCGCATTCCGCTCTCGGGCGGACAGACCAATCCGATACACGTCGAGCACGCGACCGCGAGACCAGACGAGCTGACGAATGTCGATACGCGAACGGTGAGTCCCGATTATTTCAAGACAATGGGCATCGCGCTCGTCGCCGGCCGTGGATTCACGGAGCAGGACGATGCCGATGCGCCACCGGTGGTGATCGTGGACGAGCGAATGGCACGGACGATGTGGCCGGGCGAGACCGCAGTCGGGAAGAGGCTTCGCGAACCTCCGTGGAGCGGCCGTCGCTGGCTCCGCGTGATCGGTGTCGTTAGGCATGTGCGGACCATCGAGCTCGACGTGGATCCGCTGCCTCAGGTCTATTGGAGTTATCGCCAGTGGACGCAGTATCGCATGGTGCTCGCCGTGCGCAGCGCGACACGCTCGGCAGTCCCAGCGGCGCCTTTGATCAAGGCAATTCAGTCCGTCGATGCCGAACAGAGTGTGTATGACGTGCGGACGATGCGTCGGATCGTCGACGCGTCGGTGTCGTCGCGAACTTTGGCGATGCATCTCATGATGGCGTTCAGCGGCATCGCGCTGGTGTTGGCCGCGGTCGGGATCTACGGGGTCGTCGCATACGGCGTGACGCAGCGCATCCGGGAGTTCGGCATTCGCGTCGCCCTGGGTGCGACCGGTTCGGAGATCGTGCGGCTCGCCGCCTGGCAGGGGACGTCGGCGGCGCTCGCCGGTGCCGCGATCGGCCTCGCGCTCGCCGTCAGCGCGGCCGGCGCGATGAGTAATCTCGTATTCGGCATTGCGCCGCGGGACGCGATCAGCATCGTCGGCGCGACCGCAGTGTTGCTTCTGGTCACCGTGATCGCCAGCTACATCCCAGCTAGAGAGGCTGCCGCCGTGGATCCAGGGATTACGCTCAGGGGCGAGTAGGCGTGGGGAAGGGCCTCGGTGCTAGGTGCTAGGAGAATCCGCTAGCACCTAGGCATCCTTGGTTTACGCGCGCAGTTGTTACCATGACACGGTGACGCCGACGTCCGTGCGCTTCGAATTGCGGGGCTCGATACGAGGTCGGATGATTGCCTTACGTCGGCGATTTGCATTTGCTCGCCTCGCGGCGCGGGGTGCGTCAGCGGCACCAAAGCCCCACGTGGCAACCCCCACCCCTATCGCCATCAGCCCAAGAGTGCGATGGGGCCATTGTGGCCCCGGGTTGCACGTCGGATTGAGAAACGCAAACGTGCACTTATCGATCTCGTACACGAGCGCGCCGAGTCCGATACTGCCCACGGCGCCGAAATAGATACCGACGCCCCGCATGTACTCAGTGGAATAAACGTGACCGGCGCCCGGGAAGAGTGTTCCGAACACGGCCGCCTTCACCGGATCTCGAAAGGGTGATTCGGCAGCCGACGGCTGAGGCGGCGCCGCAGGCGTTGAACCTTGCGCCATGAGAGTTCCCGCGCATAGCGAGGAAAGGCCGACCAGAGTGCGGATTCGCATGTGCTCCTCGGGGAAGAGTCCAATTCTGCGAGTATCCGCTCTATGCTCTCCGTCTGCGATACGTCATCGTACGTAGCGATGAGTACATGTATAAAGCCCCACCGCGGGCGAGGTCATGCTGTCCGAGCCTCGATTGCCCGACTGAGCACGGTCGAAACGACGTGAACTAATCACGCAGTGAGGGCTGGTCTCGCACACACATCATAGTGCCGTTCATCAGCGCGACCAGATCTCCGTCGCCAGTCATGTCCTCCCCCGCATACGCGCGCACCTCGCCCGCGACGACCGTGAGTGTGCGGCCCGCGCGCACGACACGGCCGAGCGCCCGGAACCGCGCGCCACGCGCAGGCGCGAGCAGTTGCAGCTTGAACTCAACGCTCAGCACCGCAACACCGGGCTCCATCAGACTGAGGGCCGCGTACCCACACGCGCTGTCGACGGCGGCAGTCACGACGCCGGCGTGCATGAAGCCGTGCTGCTGCGTCAGATCTGTACGGAAGGGGATGGTGACATCTACCTCACCCGGCGCGACGCGCTCGAGCACTGCGCCGAGCGTTTCCTACGCGGCATGGCGCGCGAAGCTGGATCGCAGGCGTTGCTCGAAGTCCGGGTCCCTCGGCTGAAACCCCACGCGCTTGTCTCCTGCTCTGTGCTCTGGAAGTGGAAAGGCAACAGCCAGACGGTCAGGGCTCGTAATTCCACGCCTTCGGTGGAAGTGATCGTGCCAACTGCCTCGGCGAAACCTTTGAGAGCTCTGCCAATCTCCGAAACGCGCGACCGCCGACTGTGAATCCTCCGCTTCCCAATGAGGCAGCGCAGCGGGCGTACAGATGCTCTCCGGTCCCGCTATCAACGGCACCTCCTTTCAAATGTGTCGCACCCCGCCGGAGAAGTTCGGCTGCCGCGCTGCACAGCAGCGCCGGCGCGAAGCCCAGTCCTCGCCACGATGGCCCAACATACAGATCGAGGATGTCCCCACCGGTCATACAGTGATGGAGATCGTAGGAGTTCGTCCACGCGACGAAACCAACGACCTGTCCGTCAACCTCGGCCACGTGGATATTGCATTCCTTCCCGAACGCGTCTCGCTGAAGCGAATCCATCGAGCCGTGCCAGGTGTCTCTGTACGTCTCCTGCATGTACGCCTCGAGCAGGTCGACCACGGCCGCCAAGTCGTTAGGCGTAGCAGCCCGCACCGTGCATCGACTATTCACCGGCGAAACTCACTTCGCGAATGCTCGGCCGCCGAACGAGATGACATTTCCATCGGGATCTTCGATGTAGAAATCCTTCGTGCCCCACTCCGTCGCCGTCAGCCCTCGGAGAATCTTTGCACCATTCGCCATGCAGTGTTCGTAGAATGCTTCGATGCCGTCGACACCGGCCGCGGCATCGAGATGCTCATGTTTGCGGCGGAGCTTCCGATACGCGGCCGTCTTCGGCGACTCCTTCAGGTGGAGCTCCAAGCCGTCTCGCTCCCCAATCGCGTAGAACCCGCCCCATGGCTCGCCAAAGACGAAGCCGAGGTTCCGATAGTAAGTGATCGAGCGCTCGAGGTCATCGACCAGAAGCTGGGGCGCGAGCGAGGTCAGTCGTGGCTGCGTCTTGACGTTAGGCATGAAGAACTCACGCGAGGTGATTCCGATCGTCGTCGGCCGACGCGGTCACCGAAGTTCGAGCACAATGACGGACTTCGGCGGCAGAGTGACCGTTAGGCGTCCGCTCCCGACTCGCGCACCAGTGAAGGCCGCTGGCCGTACGACATCGGGCTGCTCGAAGGAATTGTAGCTGTTGATGGCTGGTCCGCTGACGACGCGCCCGACTGCCCTCGTTGCGCTGACGCCGCGCAGGTCGGCGACGACGGTCCGCGTCTGGTTCGGGTCAACGTTGCTCATGGTGACATGCACGACGCCCTGCCGGTCGCGCGAGGCGGTCGCGCTCACCGCCGGGACAGAATCACCACCGAACGCGTAATGGCCCGCGTCTGTGATCGTGAGTGGCAACAGCACCGCGTCATGGTGCACCGTGTACATCTCGAAGACGTGATACGTGGGCGTGAGTAGCATCTGCGGCCCGCGCGTCAGGATCATCGACTGCAGCACGTTCACCATCTGCGCGATGTTCGCGCCTCGTACACGATCGGCGTGATTGTTGAAGATGTCGAGAGTGATCGCCGCGACGAGCGCGTCGCGGAGCGTGTTCTGCTGGTAGAGGAAGCCCGGATTGGTCCCCGCTTCGACGTCGTGCCACATGCCCCACTCGCCGACGATGAGCGCGACGCGTTTGCGCGGGTCGAATTTGTCCATTATTGCCGCGTGGCGCGTCACGAGTTCCTCCATACGTAGTGCGCCTTTCATGGCAAAGAACCACTCGCTTTCACCGAACTGGGTGGCGGAGCCCTTATGTGCCCACGATCCGACGACCGTGTAGTAGTGCAGGTCGAGACCGTCGATCATGCGGCCCGCCTCGCGCATCATGACCTCGGTCCAGTTGTAGTCCTCGACGTTCGGTCCCGTCGCGATGCGAAACGGGCGCGTCGAGTCGTTGAAGGGACGTAAGAACTCTGCAAACCGCCGAAACTGGTCGGCGTAGAACTCCGGCCGCATTGCGCCGCCGCAGCCCCAGCTTTCGTTGCCGACGCCGAAGCGGCGCACGTTGTATGGCGCCGCGTGACCGTTCGCCTTCCGCTCGTCGGCGAGGCTGCTGCCGCCGGGGTGATTGAGGTATTCCCACCATTCGGTCATCTCGCGCGGTGAGCCGGTTCCCACATTCCCAACGACCCACGGCTCCGCGCCGATGCGTCGAACGAGCTCGAGATACTCGTCGGTGCCGAACGAGTTGTCCTCGACGACGTTGCCCCAGATCGTGTTCACCATCCGTGGCCGACGTACGGCCGGCCCGATGCCGTCGCGCCAGTGGTAGTAGTCGGCGAAACAGCCGCCGGGCCAGCGCACGTTAGGCACCTGGATCCGGCGCAGTGCGGCGATGACGTCGTCGCGGAGGTGCCAGGTCCCGGTTCCCTCCTTCGTCCACACGCCGTCGTAGATGCCGTGCCCCAAGTGCTCGGCGAACTGGCCGTAGATATGGCGGCTGATCGTGTCGTGCGCGCGATCCGGGTCGATAACGAAGCGCGTGATGGACGCGCTCTGCGGACGCGCTGGTTGTCCGTGCGCCGGTTGGAGCGCGGCGAGGCTAAGACAAACCAACGCGGCGGCGACTCGGGTCATGATCGGGAAGGCGTTAGGCGGTCGCCTTTGCTGTGAAGACTTTCTTGAGGTGGTAATGACTGTGCCCCGGTGGGAAGCCCGTCAATTCAGCGAACACGACATAGCCAAGTCGCTCGTAGAAACCCCGCGCCTGAAAATCGAACGTCCCGAGCCACGCTCCTCGGCACCCGCGGTTGATTGCCGCCGCCTCAGCCGCGATGACCAGCTTACGTCCGAGGCCTTGGCCACGAATCTCCTCCGCGACCCACAGTCCGTCAATGAGAAGCCACTCCCACATGGTTGCGCCGTACAGGCCTCCGACGAGCGCGCCGTCTCGGTCTCGAAGCGCCAGGTTGAGCGGTCGCCAGTCACGCGGCTTCACGTCCGGTGGGTCGGCGCTCCTGATTCCGTGGCGCACCGCGACGAAGATCGCGTCGAGGTCAGCCTCTTCGGTAATGTCGTAGCCAATCGCCATGTGTGCCAATGTTCCCGTTAGGCAGCCACAAGGGGCTGCTAGGCGATCTCGTAGCTCAGCGTGAAAGGATGCTCCATACCGTGACCAACGGCGGAGGTGCCTTCTCCGCGGAGACCCTGCAAATCTCCCGTGCCGGAGCCTGGTACGACGAAATAGGACTCCTTGGCCTGTCCGCCCTCGAATACGCCAATGCGCTGAAGCACGAAGCTGCCCGACTTTCCGGCGATCCGGCCCGTGACGCGTTCGAGACCGACGAAGGCCGCCGTGCCGTCGTCGCGATACATCATGAGGTAATCGGCCTGTGACTCCGCTTCGATATCCCCCGTGAAGTTCTTCGTGACGGTGGCCCGCGTGAGCTTCGGAAGGTGCTGGCCTTCGCTGTACGGTTTTTCGTCCCAGTTCTTGATTGCGAACCGAGCGCTCGCGGTCTGTTTCATGTCTCCCTCCCGATGATTGGGAATCAAGGCCCCGAGTAGTCGCAAGATGCGCTTAGCCATGGCCGTCGCCTAACGGCCGAGCAGTGGCGCGACAAAAGCCGGCTAAGAAGATGCAGGCCAGATGCGGAATCTGACAGAGGAAGGGCCGCCGAGCACTTGACGTTCCTCGCCCGCCGCGCGACGATTGCCCCACCCTATGTCCTTCGCCCGTTCCTCGAGCGTCATCGCGCTGATTGCCGCGCGAGCGCTTCTCGCCCAGGCGCCTGGCGACGAGCCCCTCGTGGTTAGGCATCACCAGGTGGCCATCGACGGACGCACGCTCTCGTACACCACGCGCGCGGGCCGCATCGCGATCCGTGACAACGACGCCGGCGACGCGCACGCCCAGATGTTCTTTGTTTCGTATACCCTCGATCGGACCGACAGCTCGGCTCGCAGGCCCATCACCTTCGCCTGGAACGGCGGACCTGGCTCCAACGCGGCGCTCGTCCATCTCATCGGGTTCGGTCCGAAACGCATTGCACCGCTGCCCGGCGCAGCCGACGACGCGCGCTGGGTCGTGCAGGACAATCCCGGCACGTGGCTCGACTTCACCGATCTCGTCTTCGTCGATCCTGTCGGTACAGGCTACAGCCGAGTGACGAAGCCGGGCTACATGCCGGAATTCTACCAGACGCGTGGGGACGCCGAGTCGGTCGCGGAGTTCATTCGCGTCTACCGGCTGCGGTATGACGCGAGCGACGCGCCGGTCTTCCTCGCGGGTGAAAGCTTCGGTGTAACGCGCGCGGCGGACGTCGCCGATGTACTCGAGCAACGTGGCACGTCCGTACGAGGCGTTGTGCTGATGGGCCTCGAGCCCCCGCTTGGCCGGCTGCCAGACAGCCTCAGAGCGGCCTTCGCGGTGCCTAACTACGCAATCGCCGCGCACGTGCACGGCAAGCTCGCGCCGGAGCTCGAGCAACATTGGCCAGCGACGCTACGTCAGGTCGAGTCGTGGTCCAGCACCGACTACGCGCGCTCGTTAGGTCGAGTGACGACGCTGACGGCAGCGGAACGTGACTCGATCGCGAGAACGTTGGCACGCTTCACGGGCATCAACCACGCGTTGATCGATCGAAAGACGCTCGTGCTGCCGTACTCGCAGATCGGCACGCAGCTTCTGCGGCGCGAAGGGAAGGTCGTCGGGTTGTACGACGTCCGCAAAACCGCGCCGCTCGATACCACGCCAGGGCCATACGACCCTCGCAGCGATCCAAGCCTGACGAGGCTCGTCGATCCCATCGCGGTGCTCCGCTACATGCGGACCGAGCTCGGATACCTGAACGATTTGAATTACCAGGGGCCGTGGGGCGGTGGGTATCCGCCACCGGAGCACTTTCGCGGCGACTGGATGTCTGTGCGTTGGGACTGGAAGGCGGATTCCATGCGCGCTCTACTGCTCGCGGCGTCGGGTAGCGCCGCGAGCACGCCTTCGCCACTCGAGCACGCGATGATGACGAACCCGTCGCTCCGCGTGCTGGTCGCCTGCGGCAGCTTCGATCTCATCTGTGACTACTACGCGAACGAGTGGAAGATCGCTCATCTGCCGAACGACCTTCGCCGCCGCGTTGCCGTAAAGTCATACCCCGGCGGTCACGCGCTCTACACCGACGACTCGGCTCGGCTCGCGCTCAAGCACGACGTCGAGCAGCTTGTGCGCGACGCACTTGCCGAACCCTAGATGAAGTTTCTCGCGGGAGTCTTGGTTTGTCTGCTCGCGCTCACCGGCCGCGCACAGACCGATACCGTCGCGGGGATCGGAACCTCAATCGTCGCGACACGCCACAGCGTCACCGTCGCAGGACGGCCGCTGAGCTATACGGCGCGTGCTGGCATGATGCCAATACGGAACAACGACGACGGCAGTGTCCGCGCATACATCTTCTTCGCTGCGTACGTCGCCGATCGCGCACCTAACGAACCTCCGCGGCCGATCACCTTCGCGTGGAATGGCGGGCCCGGCGCCAACTCGCTGCTACTGCACCTCGCTGCGTTCGGCCCGCGCCGCCTCGACGAAGGCGACGGTATCGGCACGCCGAGCCGTCCGGCGCGCTTCGTGGACAACGAGGAAACGCTGCTCACCCAGACCGATCTCGTGTTCGTCGATCCGGTCGGCACCGGCTTTAGCCGACCTGCGACGCCGATGTACGCGCCGGACTTCTACGGTGTGCGAGAAGATATCGCCGCCACGCGAGAGTTCATTCGCGTCTACCGAACGCGTTTTGATGCTTGGGACGCGCCCGTGTACCTCGCGGGGGAGAGCTACGGGACGTGGCGCGCGTCGGGCACGGCGGCCGCAATGGAGGAGAATGGCGAACACGTTGCCGGCGTCATTCTGATCTCGGGCGGAATCCCCGTTGGACCGGTGGCGTCGCCCGAGATGCGCGCCGCGCTTTTTCTGCCGACGCGCCTGGCGACCGCCGCGTATCACCACCGGCTGGCGGCCGACCTGCAGCGCGACACGGCTCGCGCGATGCGCGAAGCCGAGGAGTGGGGACGGGCTGTCTATGCGCCCGCACAG
Organism: Gemmatimonadaceae bacterium; assembly: GCA_025451425.1. The sequence continues at coordinate 575 of JANWKK010000112.1, read as the reverse complement.
GCGAACCGTGACGCGCTTACGCCTAACGAACGACGAGCGATCATAACTCGTCTTGCCCGCTACACGGGGCTCGATACCGTCCTCATAGATCGGAAAACGCTCGTTGTCGGCCGATCCACGTTTACACAGAACATCGCATCAGCTGGGGCAGTCGGCACCTTCGACACTCGGCAGATCGATCGTGGCCAGCCGACAGCGGATGATCGCGCGAGTGAAGCCCGTCGCCGCGCTCTGATCGAGGGCTACCTGCGCGACGAGCTCGGATTCAAGACGGATCTCGCTTACCAGGGAGTCGAGAGCGGCTGGGCCGCGACTGGGAGCGCCCGCAACCCCAACGCCGAGTGGAAATGGGACCAGGGCGAGCCCGGTGCCCCGCTGATTCTCGTCGACGACGGACCGCCAGGCGGAACGCCCCCGTGGGTCCAACGGACGTTTGCGTCGACTCATTCGACGCGCACATTCGTCGCGGCAGGGATTTATGACTCGCTCAATAGCTGTCCACTGATCGCGTACCAGATCTCTCGGCTCGCACCGGCTCTACGGCAGCGCATCACGTTCGGCTGCTATGTCGGCGG
>JANWKK010000111.1 GCA_025451425.1 Gemmatimonadaceae bacterium | reverse complement strand
AGCCGGCGGACGCTTCGACTATCGCGTCCACTTTCGCGACGCCGGCATCTACTGGTATCACCCTCACGTGCGCGAAGACATCGAACAGGATCTCGGTCTTTACGGCAACATCCTCGTCACACCATTCCTGCCACCGGTTGATCGAGAGGAAGTGCTCGCGCTGGACGACCTGCTTCTGGACGACGACGGTCTCATTCCGTATGGCGCGGAAGTCCCGACCCATGCGCTCATGGGACGCTGGGGAAATGTTCTGCTCGTCAACGGCGAACCGCGCTATGCACTCGCTGTGCGGCAGGGCGAGGTTGTGCGCCTGTATCTCACGAACGCTTCGAACGCTCGTGTGTTCAACCTCTCTCTCGGCGGCTCTCGCATGAAGCTCGTTGCGTCCGACGCCGGCCGGCCGGAGCGCGAGATCTGGGCATCGAGCGTGGTGATCGCGCCGGCTGAGCGATACGTCGTCGACGTCAGGTTCGACAGCACGGGCGACTTCGCACTGACGAACCGCGTTCAGGCCCTCGACCACATGTACGGCACGTACTCGCCCGAAGTCGACACCATCGGACTCGTCCACGTGGCGTTAGGCAAGCCGACGGACGCCGGCCGAAGCTTCCCGAGGCTGCGAGCGAACGCCGACGTCACCGCTGAACTCGCACCGTATCGCCGTTATGCGCGTCGGCCACCCGATCACACCCTCGTGCTCGATCTCCGCACGCGCGAGTTGCCGCAGCCCGTCGCCATGATGCTCAATGCGCTCAACGTCCCGATGGACTGGAACGACGGCATGTCGATGGCCAACTGGGTGACGACTGGCCACGAGGTGACCTGGATTCTTCGTGACGCGCAAACTGGCCGCGAAAACATGGACATCCACTGGCGCTTTCGTCGTGGATCGCTCGTGAAGCTTCGGATCTTCAACAATCCGACCGCCGCGCACGCGATGGACCATCCGATCCACGTCCATGGTCAGCGCTTTCTCATTCTTTCGCGAAACGGCGTGCCAAACGAGAACCTCGTTTGGAAGGACACAGGCGTCATTCCAGCGGGCGAAACGGTAGACTTGCTCGTCGACATGGCAAATCCTGGCACCTGGCTGCTGCATTGTCATGTGGCCGAGCACATGGGATCGGGTATGATGCTCTCGTTCGACGTCGATTGACGCGAGAGCGTTCTCGACCGGCGAATCGATCCGCACGGACGAATCTGGCATCGACCTTCCGATACCGGGATGTGACATGTCGTCCAAGCCTATCGACTCGACAGTACGAGAAGCGCGCGTCCGCGAACGATCAGATCGCGCATGGCGAACCGTAGTCGATGAGGACGGTCGGCTATGGCGAGTGCGCGAGGTCGTCTTCGCCGACACAGCGCCATCCCTGATCTTCGAGTCCGAGGCGGGTTTTCGACGAGTCCGCGCCTATCCCAAGGACTGGAGCTCGCTGACCGACTCAGAGCTGAACGACCTTAGTTGGGGCATCTGAGCGAGCCTCTCATCCCTCGTAGCTTCGCTCCTCGGGATGACAGAGTCATGACCTTGCCGTCCCTCGTGCCGCTCGTATCGTTGAATGCTCGAGCGCGCACCAGGGAGCATGATCATGTCGATCAGCACGAAATCACTCGTCGTTGTCGCGGTCCTTCTTTATTCGAGCCTCGCCGTCGCGCAGCAGCCCGGTCGTCGACCGCAGCGACCCGAAGATCCATTTCGCTTTCAGCTAATGGGCCCATCGGGCGGCGGACGCTTCGCCGCCGTCACTGGCGTGCCAGGCGATCCGCGTGTCTGGTACCTCGGCTCCGCATCCGGCGGCGTTTGGAAATCGAGCGATAGCGGCGCGACGTTCCGCCCCGTCTTCGATTCAATGGCGGTGCAAGCGATCGGCGCGCTCGCGGTGTCGCCGTCGAGCCCCAATATGGTGTGGGCCGGCACGGGTGAAGCTTGGGCCATTCGTGACGCCGACGTCAAGGGCGACGGCGTCTACCTGTCGACCGACTCGGGCGCAACGTGGAAGAACGTCGGCCTACGCGAGACCGGGCGCATCGGTCGAATAATCGTTCACCCCACGAACCCGAATATCGTATTTGTCTGCGCCCTCGGGCGCGTGACCGGTCCGCAGCAGGAGCGGGGCGTCTTTCGAACGACGGATGGCGGCAAGAGCTGGCAACGCGTGCTCTTCGTCGATCCGAATACGGGGTGCTCCGGGCTTACGATCGACGAGAAGCATCCGTCGGTGCTCTTTGCCGGCATGTGGCAGGTCGAGATGCACACGTGGGCGATGTTCAGCGGGGGACCGTCGAGCGGGCTCTACGTTTCGCACGATGGCGGCAGCAGCTGGAGCAAGGTGGTCAGTCCTGCGCTGCCGAAGTCGCCGGTGGGTAAGATCGACGTCGCCGTTGCGCCGAGCGATTCGCGTCGCGTGTACGCCCTGATTCAGACGGCCGATCAGGGCTCGGTGTGGCGGTCGGACGATGGCGGCGCGAGCTGGCGCGCGATCAACTGGACGCGCGCGCTCATCGGCCGCGCGGGCTACTACATCCGCCTCGCCGTGTCGCCGAGCAACGCGAACGAGGTTCTCATCGCGAACAGCAGCTTTTTCCGCTCGACGGATGGCGGCGTGACGTTCCAGACCGTGCCGTGGGGCGGCGACAACCACGACATCTGGTACGATCCGAAGAATGCGGATCATTTTGCCCTGACCAACGACGCCGACACGCGAATCACGTTCAATCATGGCAAGAGTTTCTCGAACGTGTCGCTGCCTAACGGGCAGATGTATCACGTCGCGGTCGACAACCAGATTCCGTACTGGATCTACAGCAATCGCCAGGACAACAGCACGATGCGGGGCCCGAGCACAGCTCCCGAAGCACCGGCCGGTGGCCGAGGCGCAGCCGGGAACGCGGGACGCGGCGGGCGGGGTGCGCTCTTGTCGGACTCGATGGCGAGGCGTCGGCCGCCTAACGCGGACAGCGGCCGGACGCGCCGCGATAGCGTCGTTGCCGCCGACTCGAACGCGTTCGAAGACCAGGGTGGCGGCCGTGGCGGCGGATTCTCCACATGGGACCACGGACTGGGTGGCTGCGAGTCTGGCTTCACGCTCCCCGATCCCACCGACGCCGACATCGTTTGGGCATCCTGCTATGGAAACACAGTCACGCGCTGGAGCGCGAAGACGAAAGAGGCACGATCGGTGAGTCCGTGGTTCCACACCCTCGATTCACCGCCTAACGTACTGAAGTCTCGCTGCCACTGGACACCGCCGCTGGCGATCGATCCGTTCGATCACAACACGGTGTACTACGGCTGCCAGGTGATCTTCGCGACGTCGAACGCGGGGCAGAGTTGGCGCGTGATCAGTCCTGATCTTTCGACGCGCGACTCGTCGCGGATCGTGTCATCGGGGGGGATCGTCGGCGATAATTTGGGCCAGTTTTACGGCGAGGTCGTGTTCGCGATTGCGCCGTCGGAAATTCAGCGCGGCTTGATCTGGGCGGGCACGAACGACGGCCAGATCTGGGTGACGAAGGATGCCGGCGCGACGTGGACGAACGTCAGCAAGAACGTGAGCGGCATGTCGGCATGGGGGACGATTCGCAAGATCGAGCCGTCGCACTTCGAGCCGGGCACAGCGTACGTGGCAGTCGACTTCCACATGATGGACGACCGGCGGCCATATCTGTACAAGACGACTGATTTCGGACAGAGCTGGACCCGCCTGAGTGACGGGTTACCTAACGATCACCCGCTCTCCTATGTGATGTCGGTCGCCGAGAACCCGAACAGGAAGGGGATGCTGTTCGCGGGCACGGGACACGCATTCTTTTACTCGCTCGACGACGGCGCGCGCTGGACGCAGTTCAAGGAGGGCTTACCGGCGGCGCCGGTGACGTGGATTGTCGTCCCGAAGAAGTGGCACGACGTGGTCGTGTCGACCTATGGGCGCGGGATTTACATCCTCAAAGACATTGCGCCCCTCGAGGAGGGACCGGGCGCGCAGCTCGCCGCGGCTGGCGCGCGCCTCTTCGCGCCGCACGCCGGTTATCGTCAAGCGCGCAGCGGCCACGCCGACATCACCTTCTCGCTCGCCGCCGCCGACCGAGTACCGGCAAAGGTTCAGGTGCTCGATTCGACGGGCGCGGTGATTCGCACGATCCAGCAGCCGGCGCGGCTGGGGCTGAATCGCGTCGCGTGGGACCTGCGCTACGACGCGCCGAAACGCGTCGACCTCCGCACGACGCCCGATGCCAATCCACACATCTGGGAGGAACCGCGCTTCAAGGGCAAGGTCGTTAGGCCGATCACGCACTGGGGAATTCAGGGTCCGCAGAGCACCGGCCCGGTGGCAATGCCGGGGCATTACGCCGCGCGAGTGATCGTCGGGAAAGACACCACGGCGTCCCAGCCGCTGGAGATCCTCAAGGACCCACAGATCCTGGCGAGCGACGCCGATCTGCTCGCGTCGACACAAACGCAGATTCGTATTCGCGATGACATGAATGCCGCCGCCGAGATGATCAACAAACTCGAAATCGTGCGGAAGCAGATCGAGGATCAGCGGAAGGCTGGGACGGCGTCGGCCGACGTGTCGTCAGCGCTCACGGCCCTCGACGTCAAGCTGCTCGACGTGGAGCTCAGGCTCGTGACGAAGTCCGATCTGAACAGCGATGACAAGTATTATGTGGAGGCGTATAAGGTGTATCTGAACCTTGTTTGGCTCGCGGGTGAGGTCGGTACGGGCGCTGGTGACGTTGCGGGCGGCGCCGACTCGCGGCCGACGGATACGTCACTCGAGGTGCTCGCGCAGATCGAGTCGGACCTCACGGCGGCGAAGGCGGAGTACACGAAGGTGATGACGGAGGAAGTGCCGGCGTTCAATAAGGCGATGTCGGGGAAGGTCAGTGCGTTGACCGAGATCGCGGGTCCAGCCCGCTAATACTGTTTGTACCGCAGAGGACGCGGAGGACGCGGAGGAAACCCCAAACAGTGATTGCACGGCTTGGGGTTTACTCTGCGTCCTCCGCGTCCTCTGCGGTTCAAAATCGCGGAGATCTAACCCCTAGACGGCGCTAGAGCCGGGCACTTCCTTGTAAGGCGCCATCCGTGTTCGGCACACTCCCTAGTGGCGTTCCTTCCCCTCATCGAGGTCTGTAATGACTCGCATTTCGCGCACGCTCCTTCTCGTGTTCCTCGCTGGCGCCGCTCCGCTCATGGCGCAGAATGCGACCACCCAGCAAGGCTCCAGCCCGGCTGATCTTTCGGCGGCCCGCCCCGGGCGCGACCCCAGCCAAGCGATCGACGAGGAGTACACGCGCAAGATCCACGAGTACACCACCGAGCCCTTCTTCCTCTCGCCGCTCGTAGACTATCTGCCGGCCTCGAAAACCGTCCCGACGCCCAAAGCCATCCTTGGCGACATCGCTGGCGCGCCGACCAAGCTTCCCGACTCGAAGGAGGTCTACGCGTACATGCGCCTCCTCGCCAAGTCGTCGCCAAGGGTGAGAGTTTACTCAATCGGAAGGACCGAGGAAGGACGCGAGATGGTCGCCGTCGCCGTCGCGTCGGAAGAGCTGATGGCGAAGCTCGACGAGAACAAGGCCAAGCTCGCCAAGCTCGCCGACCCGCGCACGATCGCCATGAACGACGACGAAGCGCGCCGCATCGCGGCCGACGCCGCGCCGGTGTACTACATCACCGGCACGATCCACTCGACCGAGTCTGGCGCACCGACCGCACTCATGGAGCTCGCCTATCGGTTGGCGGTCGATGAGAGTCCCTATATCAAGAACATTCGCGACCATCTCATCACGCTCATCACGCCGATCGTCGAGGTGGATGGACGCGACCGCATGGTCGACGTCTTCAACTGGCACATGAAGCATCCGTGCGAGACCTATCCGGATCTCGTGTACTGGGGACACTACGTGCGTCACGACAACAATCGCGACGCGATGGGGATGACGCTCAATCTGACGCAGAACGTGCTCAACACGTTCGTGGACTGGAAAGCGCAGGTGCTGCACGACCTGCACGAGTCGGTTCCCTTTATGTATGACAACACCATCGGTGACGGGCCGTTCAACGCATGGCTCGATCCGCTGCTCACGAACGAATGGCAGATGATCGGTTGGAACAACGTCCAGGAGATGACGCGTTTCGGGATGCCGGGTGTCTTCGCGCACGGGCAGTTCGACACGTGGTCCCCGGGCTATCTGATGTTCATCGCCGCGACGCACAACGGCATCAGCCGACTGTATGAGACCTTCGGCAACGGCGGCACCGCGGAGACGCTCGATCGCACGCTGAGCCCGAGCGAGACCGAGCGGACGTGGTATCGCCAGAATCCCCCCCTCGCGCACGTGAAGTGGTCGCTCCGCAACAACAACAACTACGAGCAGACGGGCATTCTCGTCTCGCTGAGTTACATCGCCAACAATCGCCGGCTCTTCTTGGAGAATTTCTACGAGAAGAGCAAACGCTCGGTTTTGAAACCAAAGACGGAGGGACCCGCCGCGTACGTTTTGCCAGCTGATGACCCGCGTCGCGGCGCCCAGGCGGATCTGCTCCGCGTGTTACAGAAGCAAGCAGTTGAGATCTCGCGCGCAACACAATCTTTTTCGGTGACGGTGACCGTTAGGCGACCGGCCGCGGGGCGCGGGGGGCGGGGCACGGGAGACAGCACGGCGCAGCGTCCCTCCGAGACAACTGAGACGAAACAATTCCCGGCTGGCAGTTACATAATCCGGATGGACCAGCCGTACTCGCGCATCGCCGACGCGCTCCTCGACTACCAGTACTGGAGTCCGAACGATCCGCAGAAGAATCCGTACGACGACACGGGCTGGACATTCCCCGAGGGCTTCGCTGTACATGCGCTTCGCGCCACCGATACGAAAGTTCTCGACGTGCCGATGGAGCGTGTGACGGGCGAGATCAAGGCACCCGGCGGCGTCGCCGGCTCCGGCAATGTGTTCCTCGTCAATCACAACGGCGACAACGCGCTCGCCACTTTGCGCTACAAGCTCGCGACTGCGGATTTCCAGGCTGCCGAGAATGCGTTCGACGCCGACGGGAAGCACTTCAATCGCGGCTCCTTCGTTATTCGCAACGTGTCGCAGGGAGACCTCGACCGCCTAACGAAAGCTCTCGGTCTTCAGGCGTACGCCACGTCGTCGGTCCCTAACGTCAAGCTGCACCCCCTGCGCGCCGCGCGCATTGCGCTCCTCCACACCTGGCAGAACACGCAGACTGAAGGATGGTGGCGTCAGGCGCTCGACTTCCTCCAGATCCCGTACGAGTACATCTCGACGCAGGATGTCGCCAAGAACACGACGCTGAACACCAAGTACGATGTGATCCTGTTCCCGCCCGCGGGCGGGAACGCAAACGCTATCATCCAGGGGCTCCCGCAGTGGCGGAATCCGCTCCCGTGGAAGAACACGCCGGAGACGCCGAACATCGGGACGTTGGCGCAGACCGAAGACCTCCGTCCCGGACTCGGCTGGCAGGGTCTCGCAAATCTCGAGAGCTTCGTGAGGCGCGGCGGCGTGTTCGTTAGCGTCGAGAACACGGCTGACTTTGCGGTGCAATTCGGTCTCGCGAACGGTGTGAGCGTCAATCAGCCGCGGCGGGGCGAGGTCGTCGGCACGCTGCTTCGTTCGCGTATCGTCGACGACGCGAGTCCCATTGTCTACGGCGTGAAGGACAGTCTCGCGCTGTACAGCGCGAGCGGGCAGAGTTTTGGCGTCAGCAGCGTACGTGGCGGACGCGGCGGTGGTCGCTTCGGTGGCGCGAACGCCGAAGCGCGCGCAACGGGTCGCGGTACGGCTGATGATCCCGATGTCGTTCAGGGGCGCCCGGTCGACGAGCGCTTCGACGCTCCGCGCCAAACGCCGGTTCAGCCGTGGCAAGCGGCACCGGTGACCGATGAGATGTTGCGCAACCCGGTTGGCGTAATCCCGCCCGATCAGCGCCCGCGTGTGGCGGTCCGATTCGCGGATCAGCGCGACCTGCTCGTCTCGGGTCTCCTCGACGGTGGCAACGACATCGCGCAACGCCCGGCGGTCATCGACGCGCCGCTCGAGAAGGGGCACGTGGTCCTGTTTGCGAACAACCCGATCTATCGGGGCGAGACCATAGGGTCGTATTTCCTCGTGTTCAATACGGTTATGAACTTTGATAACCTGAATGCGGGACGAAAGCTGGATTCCAAGTAGAACTGCTCGAAAGGGCGGTTCTAGAAGGGCGGCTCTAGAAAGACGGATCTAGACGAACGGACGAATTCTGAATCGGGCGGGCCGACGGCGCGCCGTTGTTTATTATTAAAACCACCACCTCGAGACGAGTACACAGGTCGCGCGGCGCCCGCACCCAAACCGAGAAGGTGCTCGATTTCT
>JANWKK010000110.1 GCA_025451425.1 Gemmatimonadaceae bacterium | reverse complement strand
TGTACGGCACGATGGACGACAATGTGAGCCCGGTGAACACGCAACTGCTGATCGATGCGCTGATCAGCGCGAACAAGGAATTCGATTCGCTGGAGCTGCCGAATCGGAATCACGGCGCTTCCGGGTCTGACCCGTACGCGATTCGACGGACCTGGGATTACTTCGTGAGATACCTGCTCGGTGTCGAGCCGCCGACTGGGATCGCGCTTAAGATACCCACAGCTCCGTAGACGCGACTGACTCCCTTGGCCATCTCATACAGGTGCGATATGACGCGGTTTCCGCGGTTCGTCTCGGCCACCTCGCGCGTCATGCTCGTCGCGCTGGTGCCGTCGCTCGTTCTCAACGCGCAAAACCCTGCGCCGCGCCCACAGCAGCAAGCGACTCCTGCCTGGCTCGCAACCGATCGCGCCACGTTGGCGAAGGAAACGTACACGGTGCCACCTGCGGAGATCCGCCGCATGGTCGAGGTACCCTGGGATCTCAACGTCGCGTTCAGCGATCAGAGCCCGACGCGTAAGTACTTTCTCAACATTCGAGAGAAGGAATTTCCACCGCTCTCGGCGTATGGGAAGCCGCATCTCTATTTCGGCGGCCTCGAGGTCGACCCGCAGGCCAATCGGGCCCGGTCGCTGACGATGCGAGATGTGTACGCGTTCGAGGTCGTCGATGCCACCACCGGCAAGCGAACGCCGGTCGAGTTGCCGAAGAACGTCATCACCGTCGCCAGTCCGGCCTGGTCGCCTGACGGAACGCACCTCGCCTACATCGCCAACTTCGCGGACGCGTCCCACGTCTTCGTCGTCGACCCCGCTAGCGGGAAGTCGACGCAGATCACGACGTCGCCGCTGCTCGCGACGCTCGTGACCTCACTCAAATGGACCGCGGACAGCAGGCACATCGCGACCGTGTTGATCCCCGACAACCGTGGGCCCGCGCCCAGGAAGCCGGAGCTTGCACCGGGGCCGCTCACGCGGCTGTGGATGGACAGTACGAGAGATGCCGAGCGGAATTTCTGGAGCCTGCTCCAGGATCCGTACGAGGAAGACCTGATGCAGTACTACGTCACCGGGCAGGTCGCACTGATCGACGTCGCGACCAAGGCCGTGAAGAAGATCGGCGCGCCCGGCATGTTCGAGAGCGTCGACCCGTCGCCCGACGGACAGTATCTCCATGTCGCCACCATGCAGCGGCCGTTCTCGTACGTCGTGCAGTACACGAGCTTCGGCGGGAAAGACGAGCTCTGGGACGCGAACGGGAGAGTGGTCGCGCAGATATCCCAGCACGGTGTACGGCTTGCGAAGGATTCCTCCGACGCCGGCGGCGGCGGCCGAGGCCGCGGGAACGGCAATCCTAACGATCCGAAGCGTGCCTTCGCATGGATGCCGCAAGGCGCTGGCGCGTATTATCTCGAGCCCGTTCCATCCAGTGGCGGCGGAGCTGATACCGCCGCCAGTGGCGAAGCGCGCGGTCGAGGCGGCGTCGCAGCGCGGCCGAGCCGGGTGGTGCAGTGGGCACCGCCGTTCGGGCCTAACGACACGAAGATCCTTTACACGAGCGACGCGTCGATTTCGTCGGTGACGTTGAGCGATGACGCGAAGACGCTCTTCGTCGCCGACGTGCATCGCGGTGCGGGAGAGATTTTCGCCGTGCAGCTGAGTGATCCGTCGACGAAGCACTATATCGTGCGGCCGCTCGCGGATTATGTGCCGTCACTCGAGTTCCGTGCCCGCAACGTATCGTTGTTCGGCGGTGGCGTCGCGGCATCGTTTCTCGGCACGCCCGGGAAGCCTGGCGACTCGCTGGCGTTCTATGGCAATCCGGGCGCCCTTGTCACCCGCGCGGGAGCGCGCGGCGGGCAGGTCGCGATGGTCTCACCGGACGGCGCGGTGTTTCTCGAAGGCATGCAGTACTCTCCCGATGCGTTGCATCACCCGCCGCGCGAGTTCGTCGACAAGGTCGACATCAACACCGGCGCGAAGACGCGAGTGTTCGAGGCTGTCCAGGACGTTTCCGAGTCGGTCGTCGCGCCGCTGGACGAGAGTTTCTCGCGCGTGGTCGTGAATCGGGAATCGCCGACGCAGATCTCCAACGTGTACCTGCGCGACAGCAAGACCGGCGCGGTCGCGAAGCTCACCGAGAACAAGGACTACACGCCCGATTTCACGAACGCCGTGCGCAAACGCATCGTCGCCACGCGCGCCGACGGCATCAAGTTCGTCGTCAACCTCACGCTGCCACCGGGTTATCAGCAGGGCACGCGGCTGCCGGCGATGTTCTGGTTCTACCCTCGAGAGTATACCGACCAGGCCAGCTACGACCGCACGCTGCGCGCCGAAGACGCGAACGCGTTTCCGCAGAAGCACACGAATCCGCGGCCGATCGAATACCTAACGATGCTGGGGTACGCCGTGGCGAACTTCAATCCGCCGATCGTCGGCCCCGAAGGCCGGATGAACGACAACTATGTCTCCGACCTCGTCATGAACTTGACGGCGGTGATCGACGTGCTGGACAAGGACGGCTACATCGACCGTTCTCGACTCGGCATCGGCGGCCATAGCTATGGCGCGTTCAGCACGATGAACGCGCTCGCGCACACACCGTACTTCAAGGCCGGCATTGCCGGCGACGGAATGTCGAACCGATCGCTCACACCCACCGCGTTCCAGAGCGAGCGCCGCGACTTCTGGACGGCACAGAAGACGTACGAGGAGATGTCACCGTTCTTCTACGCCGACAAGATTCAAGGCGCGCTGCTGCTCTATCACTCGATGGAAGATCAGAACGTCGGCACGGACCCCGTCAGCTCCATCCGCATGATGCAGGCGCTTCGCGCCAATGGAAAGCCGTCGGCGATGTTCTTGTACCCCTACGAGAATCACCAGCCGGCGACGCTCGAGACGGAGCTGGATCAATGGGCGCGCTGGCCGGCGTGGCTCGACCTTTACGTAAAACACGCCGGTGAAGGCACCGCTCCGACAGCGACCCAGGTGGTCCCATGAGCTTTACCGTCTATGAGCGCATTGCCTAACGTCATCGGCTCCGCTGCAGAAACGAGTCGGGGTCGCGGAAGGTTAGCGCGGCGAGCCGAGAGGGGTGCGCCGGAAAGGGGGGTGACAGTTCTGCCAAAATCGCTCAGTTAAGTGAGGGATATCGAGGTTGCCTTTCGAAATTTGACCAAACGGTCACCCACAGCCCGGAAGCAGCCTCCTCGTTCCGTCCGTCTTTGTTCCGTGCCAGAGGCCAGCGCTCCTAAAGAGCGCATGCTCAACTATCGTCGGGTTGCTCGCTCGCGCTGTCGCTGCCGTCGCCGGCCAGGAAACGCTCACGGACTTCGCAGTTTCTGTCCTAGGGCAAAGCGCCCGTGGGCGAAACGGATCCGCCGGGACACGCGTCGACAATCGAGGACTAATTCACGAGAAGGAGGCGGACAATGCGCTCGCTTTTGGTCGCAGGGCTTATTCTGCTCATCGCGCCGCGGGTTCGCGCGCAAGATGCACTTCCTCGGTTTGCGCTCAACGGGCATCGCGCCGGCGAGTCAAGTGCTGCCGGAGAACCGTGGACGGAGTGCAGGAAACTGGACGACGTAACGCAAATGTGCGCGAGGGACGGCGAGGCAATAGGCAGCATGAAGATCGACGCCGGTTACCTCTACAGGAACGACCGGCTCTCCGTGGTTCATATCAAAGCCGATTCTGGGACGGCATTTGATCCCGTGCTTGCGACGTTGATCAAGCGCTATGGCGCACCGCGCGCGCTAAAACGCGGTAAGGGCTTTGACTATGCGCAGTGGCAATTCAGCGACGGACGGCTGCACCTGACACGAACTGGGTCACTCGTCATCGCGCAATTCGCGGCGGGAAGATGAACAGTGAAATGGAGGCGTCATGATCAGTCGACGAAGCGCGGCATGCGCTGCGCTCTGCTTGCTCGCCAGTGTCCGTGCGTGGTCGCAGACGCCCGCACACCAGGCCGGCATGGCGGGAATGGATCACGCCGCGATGAGACCACTCTCAGCGCAAGCGCAGCGGGAGATCGCCGAGGTGGCCAAGGCGACGCAGGCCCTCGGCGTGCAGTCGGCAGCGGCAACCGCCGGCTTCAAACCTGTGTTCGGCTGGATCCCCACGATGGGCGTGCACTGGGTGGATGACAGCCGCATGGCAAAGGAGAAGCAAAGCGATCTGGCGACGCCAAACAACCTCATGTTCTCGAAGATCGACGGACGCGATTCGCTGGTCGGCGCGGCGTACGCGTATGTCGCGCCCGTGGCCGACACCGCGCGGCCGGCACTCTTCGACGGCACGCCGCCATGGCACGAGCACCAGGATCTCGCGCCCCCAGGTGAAACGCTCGTTATGCTTCATGTCTGGTTCGTGCCATCACCCGACGGCCCATTCGCGAACACCAACCCGAACCTTCCATTTTGGGCTGCCGGTCTCGCGGCGCCCGAGGCGTCGCGGATGCACGACGCGAAGTTCAACTCCCTCGTACGGCGGGCAGGGCTTGGTATCGCGGAGGTGACCGATACCCTTTCGATCTTCCCGCGGATGGCGCGTCTCCCCGAGATCCAAGTGGCCGTTCATCCGTATCGCGACTCGCTTCGGGCAATCATACCGGAGCTGCTCGCCGCGCAGAAGGCCAAAGACGTCGCGCGTTGGGACCGCGCCGCTGAGCGCGCGGCCACGCAATGGGATGCCGTGTATCAGACGTATCTGGGCCACGCCCCCACGCCGCTGGCCAGGCAGCGCATGGAAAAGCGCGTGGCAATGCTGCTCGGCGAGCACGCGTGAAGCGGAAAACGGCGCGAAGTGCCGTTAGGCACTTCGCGCTCTCTGTCACTCGTTTTTCCGCTGCGTCGGCGCGCGCTTACTTCGACGCAGCCGCCAGACGACGGATCTCCGACGCCATCGTCTTCACGCGCTCCTTGTCCGTCGCGTTCTTCATGTCGCCATCCACCTGCGACGCCAGCTTTCGCAGCGACGCCGCGCGGGCCGCGCCGCTCTGTTGCTCGGCGGCATCCAGCGCCTTTGCGATGGCCGAGGTACGATCGCTCGATAGCCCGTTGTTGCGCACGAGCTGGTCGAGGTACGAGCGCACTACCGGGAACGCCGCCGGCCAGACGAGCTTCGGCTGGCTCTGCGGGTTGTATTCCTGCAACCTCACGAGTTTGGCTGCTGCGATTTCATTTGCAGAGAGCTGCGGGCTTGGCGTCAGCTCATAGACATCGAATCCGCGGTCGAGCTCAGACGAATAGACGTAACCGTTCCAGTAGTACGCGCCCCATGAGCCGCCGATCGTGTAGCGTGAACGCTCGCTCGCCTTAGACGTATCCGCCGGCTCGTCGATCGGACCGCGATCGAAGTACGCGATCTCGGTCGGGTGGTCCGCGTCGGTGAAGTCCATGACGTCCACGCCGCCCTGATACCAGCCCTGCACGTAGAGGTCGCGCCCCGGCACCGGGATGATACCCCCGTTATGCGAGACGCAGTTCTCCTGCGCCGATTGTGCGGTGGGGAGCTTGAAGTAGGAACGCTGCGTCAGCTTCTTGTAGTCCGCGCTCGCGGTGACGATCGTGTTGCCGCCGAGCTCCATGATGCT
>JANWKK010000109.1 GCA_025451425.1 Gemmatimonadaceae bacterium | reverse complement strand
GTTCGCTCAAAAGCCAACCCGAAAACCGAGCGGCAGGGCATTCTCGAGACCAACCCACCAGCACCCAAACGCTACGAGCACCAAACGCGCTCGCACCCACATCGTCATTCAGGGCAATCTGGCGCGCGTGCCAAAACGGGGGCTAGCTCGGATCCGAGTCGCTTGGTGCAGCGACGGTGGCGCTGCCGGGAGCGCCGAGGCGTCCTTCGATCGCGAGCGTAGCGAGATACCCGACCGTCACACCCACGATGATGAGCGGACCCGCACCCGCACCCGCGCTCGCACACAAAAACGAAGCGATGACGATTGCCGACAGGGGAAGGCGCAGAAACGCGACGAACATCGCGCCAATACCGACAGGAATCGCGACCGACGACGGCAGCCCCGGCAGATGCGACAGCGCGATACCGCCCGCGGCGCCGAGAAACATGGCCGGAAACGTCGGGCCGCCACGGAACGATCCGAGTGAGATACCCCACGCGATGCCTTTGAATAACACGAGATACACGAGCGTGCCGACAGACAGCGTGCCTGCATCTTTAACAAGGGTGCCGAGCGCGTCCTGGCCGGAGAACAGCACCGTGTTAGCGCTCTGGCTCGTGATCTGCGCGAACAGGAATGCCATCAGCGCGACCGCGAAACCCGCGATCGGGATCACCACGAACTCTCGTTTGGAAACGAGACTCGCGGTCCGCAGCCCCGAGCTTGTGGATCGGGTACGTGAGGAGCGCGGCCGCGATGCCAATCACAATCGCCCAGCCGATTTCCCCCGGGGTCGGCGTTCCGATCGGCGCGAGGTGCAGCGGCGCGAGCGAATAGGCGGAGGTGCTGAGCCCCGTCCAGTCCGCCATACCGAGAAATACGAGGGAACCGATCCCTCCAGCAATCAGTCCGGGGATCAAGATGAGCGGCAGCGTCGCGCCACCGAGACCCGACGCTTCAATGATGATCACCGCACCCACGATCGGCGAACCGAAAATCACCGAGATTGCGGCGAACGCTCCCGCTGCACCCAACACGAGGAGCAACGTTGGCGGCGCGTCCCGCTTGGCAAGCTTCACCGTCGCGACAGCAACACCCGAACCGATCGCGATCAGCGGTGCTTCCGGTCCGAGCACGAGCCCTAGCCCGAGCGTGGCGAGCGCCGCGAGCGCAATGCCCGGCACCACGTTCTGTTCGGTGCTCCCGACCTGTAAGCCGTTCGCCGGAACATGACCGCCACCGCCAGGCAGCCGCGCGATCGCGTAGGCGACCGGCACTCCCGCCAACGTGCAGATCGGTAACGCCCACCACGACGGAACCGGGTCGAGCCCGAGCCCGCTCGGAAGATCGGTGAACACCCACACCTGAACCTGATGGACGAGTTCCAAGAAACCCCAACCGAGCAGCGAAACGACGATGCCGATCACGGCCGCGAACAAGAGCAAGACCACGAAGCTCTTGCTGCGAAGGATTGCAGCCGGATCAACCGGCGGCGGTGTCGATGTCGCCTCGTCGTCCACCTACGCAACCTATGACGGAACGCGAATGCCTCAAAGGCCAAACTCCGGAGGGACTCACCGCGCCAGAAACTGCCGTTAGGCGTCTCAACCGTCCGTTACCTTCGACCGCGTGGCGACGTGTCCGGGCTCGCCGATCGTTCACGCTGACGGCACGATCGCCGGCTGTAGCGAAGGACGACGAGCGCGCCGGCTTGCGCGGCCGCGACGAACGGCACGACGGCGGGCTCGGTGCGCTGCATCAAGTGGTACCCGAACGGCTGCGACTACTGCGGGGTGCATCTCAAGACGTGACGTTCTGGCGTTCGCACCGTTTTTGTTGGCCTTCGCTGTTCGAGCGTTCGAGCCTGGCGGGGGTAAGCGCCAGTCAGCGCCGCGGCACCCGCACACTGACGAGCGCGACGAATCACCTGTGATACGGGGCCGCGACGAACGACACGACGGCGGTACCGTGCGCTGCGTCAAGTGGTATGCGAACGGCTGCAACTACTGCGGCGTCCAGACCGGCTAGGCCGGACAGCAATCCGATCCGTTGCTGTCCACGTTGCTGTCCACGGCCGATGCGCTGACCTCCACTTGCGCTGTTCCGGGCCGTTGACCTGCGTATTTGCGTCGGGCTGGCGAGATTCGAACTCGCGACCTCTTGACCCCCAGACGGCCGAGGAACGTTTCGCGCGCTCCAGCGCGGTCGCACTGTGTCGCAACCTCGCAGGTCACGTGCGACGTGGCGCGCCTCCGTGCGCCGCAGCGAGACCGCACGACCCACCCGAATTCTTAGACGCATTCTTAGCCGCCTCCGCCTCCGCAGGCTGGAGCGCATCCGCATCGTCGAGCGCAGGATCTTGGCGCCGATCCACTCGAGTGTCATCGCGGCGTGCTCCTCCTCGTCGTGGCGGTTGTGCTCCAAGATCGACGCCGGCTCAGGATTGCTGGTCGCTTTGACACGCTGGGTCGTATCAGTCGATTGCTTCGAACTCCTCGATCAACAATTCAATCGCCCGGTGGCGGTCGATCGTCGCGCCATCGAGCAGTTCCGCCGCTTCATCAAGCCCTTCATGTGACATCCCGCTACCTACCACTCCTTTTGGTGATCCCGACCGAAGTTGCGACCACGTTTCGGGCTGCGGCGCCGACGAGCTTCAAGCTCCCCGTAATCGTCGGCGTGGCAAACGCGGCGAAGGCCAACCCGCGTGACGGATCGAAACGCTCCGCGGCGTGAACGACCGCGATCAAACGCCACTTGTCTCAGGTCTTCGAGTTCCTCACCGCGACTGGAGTAGCGCCGCGTACGCTTGTGCGCAAGGCCGACGTTCGCAGCAACGAGTTGGCCGCGCACACGCGATCGCGCGTCCGTTGATACGCGGCGCAGTCCGCGAGCGCCGTCAGGCTCGCGCAGGACGAACGATTCGCAAGCTTCATCGACCTGGAGCCCGGATGTCTTCGCGAACCGCGGAAGCGAGATACCAGCAACAGGACCAAAGGACTGCTCAATTCTCCGCCGGCTCGCCTGAGAAACGGCGCCAGCTGACCAAGCGGTCGTCGGTGCTGCGACGGTGGGGTCGGACGTGGGACCCGCAGAGCTCGTGCAGTGCCAACACGACGCCGATCACGATGAGAACGTCGCCGACGCTGAAGACGTTCGCGAACGGCCAGCCAATCGGGATGGCGAACACGTCGCCGAGGAAAGACAAGCGCGCGTGAGGAACGGGTGCTGAGTTACGGAAGTCGCGGCCCGCGATGTCGAGTCCGGCTCGTCTGAGCGCGGCGGTCGACGCCGGCATCACACCGGAATTGAGTGTGATCGCGAGGACGTTTAACCCTGCGCCGATCGCAACGATCCAGAGGCCGACGATCCGGCGATTGGACCAGAGAAACATCGTGGCGAGCACGTAGGTCGCGAGGTGGATCGTCCGTGCGAAGGTTGACGGTAGGTCCGGCATGATCGAGGTGATGAGGATCTGACCCGCGAGCGCGGCGAGCAGGCACCAGCCGCGCCGGAGCTGCGCGTCTGCCAACCCTCGGAAGCGCCCACCGAAGAGCGGGACGGTGAGGGCGCCGAGCAGCACGGCCGCAACGATGATCACCTCTTGAGCGTCGTCCGCTCCCCCTGCGACCTTTATGCGCGTGAGCCGGCAAGAACATGACTTCGTTCACAACTCGGCCAATCGGCTGCATTGGCGGCCGGGGAGTGGCCGATAGGTGGTTTCGGCTGTCGCACAGCGCGGCTGCAAATCGGAGGTACGAGCAATGAAGACCAAATTTGTGCGAATTGCCGGTGCGATCGGTGCACTGGCTGCTCTCGCAGCGATCACGGGCGCTGGATTCAAGTGGGGCTGAGAAATCGACGACCGCACGCCCGCGGATGGAAGTGGGATTGAGGTCACGTCGAAGACTCTGAGTGCGGCTCCCGTATAGGGAGCCGCTTCGCGTGCCGAAAACGTGAGGTGCGCAATCTGGTCCGACCGGCTCGGCGCTACCTCACACTGATCATGGCCGTGGGCGCGCCGGTCCTCGCCTGGGCGCTCGTCCGCGCGGCCACCGGACCCCTCCCAAGCAAGGACGTGGCGATTCTGGTTGCGCTTGCGGTTGTCGGGGAAGCGGTGCCGCTGCGCGTGCCGTTCCACGGCGAGCGCCAAGACGTCACGTTGTCGACCACGTTCGTCTTCGCGCTCCTCCTGATCGGTCAAGCGCCCTGGGCGCTCTTAGCCCAAGCTGGCGGCTCGGCAGTCAGTGACATCAGTCGTCGCAAGCCCTGGTGGAAGACGACGTTCAACGTCGCGCAGTACTCGTTGTCGGTCGCCGCCGCCGCCCTCGTGATCCGATTCCTCGGTGGTCCCTTCCGCACGCCATCGTCGTTCACGCCGTGGATTCTGGTCGTATGTCTGCTGAGCGGCGTGACGCTGTACGTCGTCAACAACGTGCTCATCGCAATCGCGATCGCACTCTCGCAGCGCATCTCCCTCCGGGTCCTGCTGCGCAACGACATGCTCTTCCAAGCGGCCGTCATGCTTGTCCTGCTTTCAGAAGCCCCGCTACTCATCCTGGCCGTCGACCAAGGACTGTGGCTCGTCCCGCTCTTCGTCCCCGCGGTCGCCGTCGCGTACGCCAATGGACGCTCCTCGATCGAACGAGATCACCGCGCGCTCCACGACGCGCTGACCGAGCTTCCGAACCGGCAAGCCCTCCACCAACACATTGCCCAACTGATCGCGACAACGCCCGAGAACCCGGTCGCGGTGTTCTTCGTCGACCTCGACGGATTTCGCGAGGTCAACGAAGCGCTGGGACACCGGATGGGTGATCGGCTGCTGGTCGAGGTCGCAGCCCGCCTTCGCGATGAGCTGCAAGAAACGGCGTACATCGCCCGCCTGGGCGGAGACGAGTTCGCCGGCGCGGTCGCAGTTTCCGACGATGCACTCGTCACAAGTCTCGCCGGACACGTCGACGAGATCATCGCACGTCCATATCTCTTGGACGAGCTTCCGTTTCGTCTGCGCGCGAGCACCGGAGTGGCACTTGCTCCTCGACACGGGGATTCGCCAGAGCTCCTGTTGCAACGCGCTGAGATCGCGATGTACATCGCGAAGGAGCGGCGATCCCGTTTCCAGATCTACACCGCGAACATCGACCGCCACGACCCCCGGCGGTTGGCGTTGATCGGCGAACTACGGGGCGCAATCGCCAACGGCCAGCTCGAAGTGTTCTATCAGCCCGTCGCCACAATAGAGAACGGCGAAGTCGTAGCTGCCGAAGCGCTGGTTCGCTGGAACCACCCACAACACGGTTACATCCAGCCTGACGAATTCATTCCGCTCGCCGAAACCACGGGCGATATCGACGCGCTGACCAGATTCGTCGCGAGCGCCGCGCTGACGGAGTGTGCGCGCTGGCGCGACCTCGGCTACGACTTGGGCGTCGCCGTCAACGTGTCGCCCGGTGCGCTGCAGTCCGAACTTGTCGACGATCTTGACCACGCATTACGGCAGGTCGGGACACACCCCGGCGTTCTGACGGTGGAGGTCACGGAGAACGGCGCCATGCGCGACCTCGAGCACACCGTGCACGTGCTGGCCCGATTGCGCGGAATCGGCGTGACGGTCGCGTTGGACGACTTCGGCACCGGACACGCATCCCTCGCGCATCTTCGACGACTGCCGGTGGATCACATCAAGATCGACAAGTCGTTTGTGCTCGGCATGCTCACCAACGAAGACGACGCCGCGATCGTTGCGTCGACGATCGAGCTCGCACACAGTCTTGGCCTCGAGGTCGTCGCCGAAGGCGTCGAAAGCGACGCCGTGTGGCACTCACTTCAACGACGTACGTGCGACGGGCTCAGGGGTATTACCTCAGCCGCCCGCTACCGGCGAACACGTTCCTGAACTGGCTCACGGCGGGACACTTCCCGATCCGAGTCGCAAGAGAACCGGACGCGCCGGCCCACGAGACGCGTGCGTTCGGCGACACGACACCGCACTGAGAACCGCAAGTATCACCTGACCTTCAAGGAAAGCCTATGGGTGTGGCCGCGGCCGTAAACTTGGCGCTTCAGTCGCACATCGCGCGCATGATGTCTCGGGTGCGGTGCTCGACATGTGGCGCGAACGTCTGCCCGACATCAGCGTCGCTCGCGGAGTCTCGAGTGGTAGAAAACATCGTCCGCACCACGGAGCTCGCGACGTTGACTGTCACGCAATATCTCGAACACCCCGGCTACCGAGCGAGCGGTGGCGGCTGCTTCCACGTCGAGACCGACTCGTAGGCAGTCACCTCCTC
>JANWKK010000108.1 GCA_025451425.1 Gemmatimonadaceae bacterium | reverse complement strand
CAACCCCTTGGGTGCCCGGCCCGCAGGTACAATGAGCAGCGGCCGTGCGGCGGGAGTACCTAACGAACTAGTCGCCGGCGACCTGCTGTAGATCGCCGGCGATTGAGAGGCCTTGGAGGGGCGATCAGTGGCCAGACTTCTGGACCTTGGCCAGATTCTGTTGGGCCGGACCGAAGTCCGGGAATTTCTCGAGCACCGCGCGGTAGAGCTCAGCAGCTTTCTGGCGATTGCCGCTGTCCTGCTCGTCGAGCGCCTTGGAGTACAGCAGCGCGGTTTTGACGTCGAGTTTCTGCGACTTCGCCGACGTATTCTGCATGACTTGAGTCGTCGCTGCCTGGCGTCCTGCCTGTTTCGTGGTCTGCGCATCACCGACGTTGGCTGGCTTCTTCTGTTCCGCCTCACCTGTCCGAACCGGCGCCGGGAGCTTGAGCTCCGTATTGAGCTTGCTCGATAACTGACCGATCAGACCGAGCACGTCGTCGCTCTTGCTCTGCAGCTTCACGGGATTGGTGATCGCGCCCGTTTCGACGCTGATCACGCGTGACGTCACGAGGAGCGTCCCCTTGCTGTCGCTCATGAACCCGCCGGTGATCATGTACTGCGCGCCTAGCAACTTGCCGAGGCGTACGGCGGTCTGCGGATCGATGCTTTTCGACTGCACGAGCGACTGCTCCTGCAGAATCGACTGGATACGGTCGCGTTCGACGATCCGCATCGCGGGATTCGACGCCATGTCGGTGATGAGCAGATCGGCAATGCCTTTCCCGAGCCCATCGTAGTCCGCGCGATCTTTGCCGAACGAGTTGTTATCGAAATACAGAACGGCGACAACTGGGGAATTCGTTTGCGCGAAGCCGACAACCGGGGCAGCGACCAGCGCCGCCGCGGCGATCCACGCCTTCATCGACGTCCGTGCTCTCATCTGACGTTCCTCCAAACCGGTTTACCTATACGAGCAGCGTCATCCCCTCTGCCGCCGCCAATATGTCGAGAGTCCCACCACGCCGCGCGGTCAGTGCGCGACACTCGTCCACACGCCGATCGACTTCGTCGTCACTCCGCTCGGGCTTGTGGTGATAGAGCACGAGCTGCTCGACACCCGCCTCCAACGCCAGCTCGACTGCCTCGTTGTACGTCGAGTGTCCCCAACCACGAAAATGGTCGTACTCCTCGGACGTGTACATCGTGTCGTGCACCAGCACGCGCGCGTCGCGGACGAACTTGATCAATCCAGCGCGCCACGCCTTGCGTGTGTCGTACTTCGCTCCTGGTCCGAGCTCATTGTCCGAGATGTAGACAAGCGCCCGGTTGCTGTCGTTCTGCTCGGTGAATCGGTACCCGAGTGCTCCACCTGGATGACGGACTTGATAGGCTCGGACTTCGTAACCGTTTCCCTGACGGCACTCGTCCGCAATCTCGGAGAAGTTGATGGTGGCGTTCAACTCATCGAATGCGACGGGGAAGACGACGGGCGACATCTGGTCGCGGACGACGCGGCCGATGTCCGTCTGGAGGGCCTTGGCGCCCCAAATGGTGAAGTGATTTCCGCGTTGAAAGATGGGACCAAAAAACGGGATGCCCTGAATGTGGTCCCAGTGGGCGTGGGTGAGAAAGATGTCGCCCGTGATCGGCGCGCCGTTGGCGCGCGAGATGAGGGATCGTCCGAGCTCGCGGATGCCCGTGCCGGCATCGAGGATGATGAGCCACCCTTCCGAAGTCCGCAGCTCCACGCAAGGCGTGTTGCCCCCGTAGCGGACCGTGTCGCGCCCCGGCGTCGGGATCGAGCCCCGCGTACCCCAAAATTGTAGTCGCAAGCTCATTGCGTACCGCCTCGGCGCGACCGACACATTGTCGCGATCGACCACGCGAAGGCTAGGAAGGCTGTCACGGCACCCCCGTGACAGGTGTCACAGCTACATCCGAACTTGCGCCCGCTGTTCCAACGCCGCGCGATCGGCGAGTGCAATGCGTCGGCGCTCGACGGTAATCCAGCCGGCGTCCTGGAAGTCTTTCATGGCGCGTGACACCGTCTCACGACTGGCCCCGATCATCTGGGCGATCGTTTGATGGGTTAGTGTTTTCTCAATAGCATTGGTGCCGCTCTCCTCCGCGAGGTCGAGCAGGAGACGCGCGATGCGTCCCGGGACGTCGAGGAGGACGAGGCCGCCGATCTTGTCGTCGGCGCGGCGCAGCCGCCGCGACAGCTCCGTCAACAGCGACCAGGCGACGCTCGGCGACGACTCGACGCGCTTTCGAAAATCCTCACGACGCAACACGAGCAAATTCGAATCTTCCATCGCGATCACGTGCGCCGAGCGCGGCCGATCGTCGATGAGTGAAAGCTCACCGAAATACTCGCCGACGCCGAGCACGCCAAGAATGACCTCCCGCCCGTCTTCCCCGA
The DNA here is from genome assembly GCA_025451425.1 of Gemmatimonadaceae bacterium. The sequence continues at coordinate 7,602 of JANWKK010000108.1, read as the reverse complement.
TGAGCACGACCTTCACGCGTCCGTCGCGGACGACGAACAACGAGTCACCAGGATCGTCTTCGAACAGGATGACGCTTCCTTTCGGGTACGACTTTTCGCGCGTGACCTCGGCGAATCGCTCGAGCTCGACGCGATCGAGTCCGTTGAACAGCGGAACCGTCGCCAGAAAATCGACGTTCTGAGTTGTCACCTGGCTCACGAAGACTCCGTCGAGACGCGAGGAAACGAAGGACTGATGCAGGCGCTTTAGCCGCCGAAGTTACCCCGGACGAAGGCCGCTGTCAAACTCCCAACCCATTGTCGGCTTGTCTTTTACGCTGACAACCGAATATATTTCATAGCTGTTCCATCCTGTCAGAGAGGTTCGCAATGAAAACCGACATCCATCCCGAATACCATACGGCGACGGTGAAGTGCGCCTGCGGCAATACGTTCCAGACTCGATCGACTCAGGCCGAGATTCACACGGACGTCTGTTCGCAGTGCCACCCGTTCTTCACCGGGAAGCAGCGCCTCGTCGACACGGCTGGGCGCGTCGAGCGCTTTCGCCAGAAGTTCGGCAACAAGCAGTCGAGCTGAGGCTCGACCCTGTCGCTTCGAGACCGACTCGCGGACGTGTTGGCTCGCGCGGCCGAGGTCGAGCGAGCCCTCTCCGAGCCGGCCACGCTGCGCGACTCGCACAAGCTGGCCGAGCTGGGTCGAGAACACAGTCGTCTCTCTCCCGTTGTCGAGCTGGCCGCCAAGCTCCACAAGTACGAAGACGAGCTCGCGCAAGTACGCGAGCTCGTTCTCGTTGACGACCCGGAACTCGCGGAGGAGGCACGCGCGGAGCAAGGCCGCCTCGAGCCGTGCATCGCGAAGCTCGAGGAGGAGCTCAAGCCGCTGCTCATTCCGCGAGATCCCCTCGACGACCGCAACGCGATCGTCGAGATCCGTGCGGGCACGGGTGGGGATGAAGCGGCGCTCTTCGCCGCCGATCTGTATCGCATGTACGAGCGATTTCTCGCGCGCAACGGGTTCAAGCTGGAAACGATCACGCTCTCGTCAGGCGTTCTTCACGGAATCAAGGAAGCCGTGTTCAAGGTGGTTGGCGAAGGCGCGTATGGACTGATGCGCTGGGAATCCGGCGTCCATCGCGTGCAACGCGTGCCGGCGACGGAGAATCAGGGACGCATCCACACGTCGGCCGCAACCGTTGCGGTGTTGCCGGAGGCGGAAGAGGTCGATGTCAAGATCGAGGACAAGGATCTTCGCATCGACGTTTTCCGCGCCGTCGGTCCAGGGGGGCAGGGCGTCAACACGACGGACTCCGCGGTGCGCATCACGCACCTACCGACGGGCATCGAGGTGAAGCAGCAGGATCAACGTTCGCAAATACAAAACAAAGCGAAAGCGATGGAGATTCTGCGTGCCCGCCTGCTCGACAAGCGTGTCGCCGAACAGGAGGCGGAGCGAGCCCGCATGCGGAAGACACAGGTCGGCACGGGGGATCGTTCGGCGAAGGTTCGCACGTACAATTTTCCGCAGAGCCGCGTGACCGACCACCGGATCGGCTTCACGTCGCACAGCCTGCCGGCCATTCTCGACGGCGCGATCGAACCGCTCATCGAGGCCTTGAGAATGGCAGAAGACGAGGAACGATCGTGACCGAGCGCGCCCAATTGCGCCAAGCGGTGGCGACACCCGCTGGCTCGGTCGGCGCACTCGTCGAGGAGCTTGCCATCCTGCTCCGCGCGGGATCGTTCGGGGCTCGTGAAGCACAGCTCGAGGCGCGCGAAATCGTTGCCGCACTCTACGATGTGCCGCGCTTCTGGCCTGATGCGAACGCGCATGTGAAGGTCGAGGCTGACATGTGGCCCCGCGCACGCGCGGCCGCGGCGAAGCGTGCGAGAGGTGCACCGGTCGCGTATGCGGTGGGCCGTGCGTCGTTCCGCCATTTGACGCTGGACGTCGATGAGCGTGTGCTCATACCGCGTCCGGAGACAGAGTTGCTCGTCGAGCTCGTGCTCGATCGCGCTCGGGCGGGCACCGGCCTCGCCGTCGATGTGGGCACAGGCTCGGGAGCGATCGCGCTCGCCCTCGCCTGCGAAGGACCGTTTACGGAAGTGCTCGGGACCGACGTGTCGCTCGAGGCGCTGGCGGTCGCGACGACGAACGCCAACATGCTCCGAGCTCGCGGCGCGTTGCGCGCCCATGTTACGCTTTTGCACGGCTCGTTGCTCGCGCCGGTCCAGGCGAGCGGACGGCGGGCGAATGTGGTTGTCTCGAATCCGCCATATATCGCGTACGACGAGTCGGGAGAGCTACCGCGCGCTGTTCGAGACTGGGAACCGCCCGTTGCGCTGTTCAGCGGCGGCCAGGGGCTCGACGTCTCGGCGCGACTCGTGCGCGAGGCAGCGGATGTTCTTGTCGAAGGGGGACTATTGGCGCTCGAGGTGGATGCGCGACGTGCGTCACTCGTCGCCGAGTGCGTGGCGCGCGACGCACGCTATCATGAGATTGGCGTCCACCTCGATCTCACTGGACGCGAGCGTTTTGTGCTTGCCGTCCGTCGCTAGGGGCGTCGCACGCACCGTGGAGAACGAATGATCGAAGACAAGGCCAAGGACCTCGGCCGCACGATCGGACAGAGTCCGGAGTATAAGGAAGTCCGGCGTGCGAGCGACGCGTTGAACGAGGATCGCGAGACCGTCGCGCTGCTCCAGCAGATGGAACAGCTTCGTCTCGACGCGCAACGGATGCTGCAACGCGGCGAGCGCCCGACGGAGGAGATGGAGCGCAACCTCGATACACTGCTTTCTCAGATTCAGTCGAAGACGACGTATCAGCGTTTGCTCGTCGCGCAGGAGAACTTTGACAAGGTGATGTCGAAGGTGAATGACTGGATTCTGGAAGGGATCGAGAAGGGAGCGACGAGCAGCATCATCACACTGTAGGGGCTATGGAGCCTCTGAAGAATGTCATCCCGAGCGAAGCGAGGGATCTGCACTTCAAGGCATAAGTGCAGATTCCTCGTCGCTTCGCTCCTCGCACGAACCGAACTCCACTCGCAACGAGCCGGGGCGAACTTTGTGAACGACCTCGGTGAGTCACTCGTGCCGGTACCCGATTGGTGTGACGTTCACAAAGTCATTTCCCGGCACGTGGTGTGAGGAGATGTGTGTGATCACGGAGCGATCCGTAGCATCCGGCTTGTCCGTCCGTCGTGATGTGTACCACCCGTCGTCATTGTGGCCCGAAATGCTCCCGAGGTGGTCACAGATGAGAATTGAACCCTCTTGTCTTTTGCCGTGTTCCAGCTGCGGAACACACCTGGAACACGGCAACTGGATCGCTCCCCGACTCCTCTCGGGATCTAAGACACTCCACTAAGGGCTAGGGGAATCGGGGCTAGGGCTAGCAGATTTGAAACTCTGTGTACCTAACGGCTCTGCATCCCTGGCCCCAGCCCCTACGCCCTAGCCCCTAGCCCATTGTTCATAGTTTTCGAAGGCCCTGAGGGCGCCGGCAAGAGCACTCAGCTCCGCCTCATGAGCGAGTGGCTGGTGGCACGCGGTCACGATGTGGTCGCGGTGCGCGAGCCCGGTGGAACCGTACTCGGTGACGAGATTCGCCGCATTCTGCTCGACCCCGAGGCGGACATCGTGCCGCCCGCGGAAGCGCTGCTGTTCATGGCGTCGCGCGCGCAATTGGTCGAACGGGTATTGAGACCTGCGCTCAGCAAAGGATCGATCGTGCTCGTCGATCGCTTCTTTCTCTCGACGTACGCCTACCAGGGCGCCGGCCGTGGCATTTCCGCCGATGATCTTGCTGCCGCGAATAAAATGGCGACGTCGGGCTTGATGCCCGACCTCACCGTGCTCCTCGATGTTCCAACTGAAGAGGGACTTGCCCGTGTTGCGCGACGCGGCGCGCACGACCGCATCGAGCGCGCAACGAATGCATTTCACACGCGCGTGGCGGCTGAGTTCAGACGATTCACAACTGTAGAATGGCAGCGTCAGCATCGGGAATGCGGGCCGATCGCTGTTGTCGACGCACGCGGCAGTGAGGCCGAGGTTTTCTCCCGCATCCACGAGGTACTCCGATCGCGCTGGCCCGCTTCTTTCCCTCTAGAGACTTAGTTCGCCCTTCGTTGGAGGGCGTTGCATCACCATAGGGGAGAAGCACCAGATGCGTTCACGTGCAGTGATCGTGGCGGCCGTGTTTGCCGCCGCACTCGTGTCGGGCGGCTGGCTCATGCAGGCCGGCTTCGATGGTTCGGGATCCACCGATGTCGCCCGAGCACGGCTATTCGATGAAGTGCTCGCTCACGTCCAGAACTATTACGTCGATACCGTCACGGAATCCGATCTGTACCGAAAGGCGGTCGATGGCATGCTGCTGGAGTTGCACGATCCACACTCCGTCTTTCTTCCGCCGGATCGCCTCGCCAAGCTGAACGAAAGCACGACGGGTCGTTATGCGGGCGTCGGCATTCAGATGGACGTTCGAGAGGGCTGGATCACCGTGGTTGCTCCGCTGCCGGGCACGCCCGCGCAACGCGCCGGGATTCTCACTGGCGACCGCGTGGTCGATATCGACGGCCGTTCGACGCACGCATGGTCGTCCGACGAAGCCATCAAAGCACTGCGTGGTGCGCCGGGGTCGTCCGTCCGCCTAACGGTCGAGCGGCCAGGGAATCCAATTCGTCTGCCGTTCACGCTGACGCGTGAGGAGATTCGCTTTCATTCGGTTCAGCACGCACTCATGCTGCGCAATGGCGTCGGTTACGTCGACCTCACCATCTTCAGCGAGAACTCCGATCAGGAGCTGCACGCGGCGATCGATTCGCTGAAGTCCAACGGTATGCGTGCGCTGATGCTCGATCTTCGTGGCGATCCGGGCGGGTTACTCGATCAGGGTGTCGCCGTGGCCGACCTGTTCCTCGATCCGGGTCAGAAGATCGTCAGCATGCGCGGTCGCCGTCGCGAGGCTGATCGTGACTTCATCGATCGATTCCCGCAGGCGTGGCCGCAAATGCCGCTCGTGGTGCTCGTCGATAGCGGGAGCGCGAGTGCATCCGAGATCGTGGCCGGAGCGCTGCAGGATCACGATCGGGCGCTCATCGTCGGCACGACCTCGTACGGGAAGGGCAGCGCGCAAAGTCTCTTTCCCGTGTCCGACAGCGGCGCGCTGAAATTGACGACCGCGCTCTGGTACACGCCGTCAGGACGCAGCATCAACAAGGCGCATGCGAACGCCGACGACGACGACGGTGACCAGGAGGCGCTGCGCACGCTCGGGGCCGAGGCGCCGAAGCCGCGCTTCAAGACCGACGCGGGCCGTACGGTTTTGGGTGGTGGTGGCATCACGCCAGACGTACCGGTCAGCGATTCGGCCGACGTGCAGGCGGAGAGTCTGCAGGCCGCACTTGGCAAGCACGTCGCCGACTTCCGCGATGTTCTCACGGACTACGCCCTCGCGATCAAGGCTCGTGGTAGCGTGACGTCGCGTTCGTTCACGATCACGCCACAGATGCGCACGGAGCTGTACGATCGGTTGCGGGCGAAGAAGATCAATTTGCCGCGGCCGCTGTACGATGCCGACGCGCCATTGATCGATCGGCTGCTCGGCGACCAGATCGCGCAGTACGTGTTCGGCCCGCAGGCGGAGTTCGAGCGCGTCGTGAATCGCGATCGCGACATCACCACCGCGTTAGGCATTCTCGACAAGGCACATACTCCCCAGGAGTTGCTCCACGCCGGGACGAAACGTTAACGCTCGACGACGCGAACGCCCGCTGGCGGCGTGAAGGTGAACGTGCTCCGCTCGACGGGCACGTTCAACTCGAGCGACGTGATGCGCACCCGGCGCGTCACCCCGCTCTGTTCGACGGTCTCGAATTGGCGAATGAGACCATCGTCGTCGTCGACCCAGATCGTCGCTTTCGTAAAGGGCGCCTGTGTGTCCGGCTTCGGCGCGAGAGCCAACGCGTGTGCCGCGTGTCCAGCGACCGTGGCGGTTCCGGCGTCGCTCACGGCGTAGCGGCTACGTGGATCGGTGAGAAACTCGCCGGTGATGTCGAGCGGTATAGCGGAAGCGTCTGACGCCGAACGCTTGACGACCTGCCCAGGGGCACTACTCGGTAAATAAACCCAAACCGAAGCGCCGTCGGAAACGATGCGATCGCCGGCGGGCTCGGTAAAGCGAATCGAGAGCTTGTTCGGTCGCTGCTGCTGGAACTCGCCGCGCGCGTTCCCGCTCGAACCGGTGAGCGAGTTCGTAATTGTCTGCTCGAACGTTGCACGCGCAGTTTTGACCTTCCCCCACGCCGCAACGGCACGATCGAGTACCTGATCAGTTGATTGCGCCGCCACGCATGGGGCGGCGACGACCAGCATAACGAGAGAGTAACGAAACCTATGCACGGGGATCGACTCCAGAGAGAGACAAGTGCTAGGTGCCAGGTGCTAGGTGCCAGGTGCTAGGTGCTAGGTGCTAGCTGCTTCTCTGGCGCACCGTGCACCACGCACCACGCACCAGCTCCTACCCTACCGACACCGTCGCCGTTCCGACGGCGCGAGGCGCCGGCAAGGTCGCCACGCTGCGTCCAATGGCGTTGGCGATCGCACGGAGCTCGATCACGAGACTCGAGAATTGATTCGGATAGAGCGACTGGGCGCCATCGGAGAGAGCGCCGTCGGGGTTTGGGTGAACCTCGACGATGATACCGTCTGCGCCCGCGGCCACGGCCGCGCGCGCCATCGGTGTCACCTTGTCGCGCAGCCCCGTCCCGTGACTCGGGTCGGCGATGATTGGCAGGTGCGAGAGCTTCTGCACCAGCGGAATGGCCGTGAGGTCGAGCAGGTTCCGGGTCATCGTATCGAAGCTGCGCACGCCGCGTTCGCAAAGAATTACCTGCTCGTTGCCTTCGGCCAAAAGATACTCGGCGCTGAGCAACAGATCCGTAATCGTCGCCGCCATACCGCGCTTGAGCAGCACTGGTTTCTTCGCGCGTCCCGCAGCGCGAAGGAGCGAGTAGTTCTGCATGTTGCGCGCGCCGATCTGAATGCAGTCCGCGACCTCGGCAACCAGGTGCAGACCCTCCTCGTCCAGCGCCTCGGTCACGATCGCGAGGCCTGTCTCACGGCGTGCGAGCGCGAGCAGCTCGAGTCCGCGCTTGCCCATTCCCTGAAACGAGTACGGTGAGCTGCGGGGCTTGAACGCGCCGCCTCGCAGCGCCGTCGCTCCTGCCTCGCGAACCTGTCGCGCCGCGGTGACGATCTGGTGTTCCGATTCGACGGAGCAGGGGCCGGCGATGATTTGAATCTGCTCACCGCCGAAGATGACGCCCGGCGCAAGCCTGACGAGCGTGTTCTCCTGCTTCCATTCCCGAGAGACCTGCTTGTAGGGCTTGCTGACGTGGATCACTTCGGCGACGCCAGACAGCGCCTCGATGCGCGAGCTGTCGACGCGGCCATCGTTGCCGACGAGACCGATCGCCGTGCGCTGTCCACCGGGCATCGGCCGCGCCTGATATCCCATTTCTTCGATCACGCTGATCACACGGTCGATCTGCTCCCGTGTGGCGTGATTATCCATGACGACTAGCATTAGCCT
>JANWKK010000107.1 GCA_025451425.1 Gemmatimonadaceae bacterium | reverse complement strand
TTGCTCACGCCGCGCGAGCGCAGCGCTGTCGGAGCTCTGCGCGTCCAGCTCGGCGAATGCGTAGAGCACCCGAGCGTTGTTGGCGGAGTCGCGCTGGAGTTTCTCGAGAATGGCGCGCGCGTCGGCGGGCCGCCCCTGGAGGGACGCGAGCTTCGCCTGCATCAGCCCAATGTCGGCACTCCCGGGATCGAGCTCGCGCGCCCGGCGGAGTTGCTTCTCGGCGTCGTCGTAGCGCCCCAACTGCAGATAAGTGAGGCCGAGGTTGGCGTAGCCGAGCGGATCGTCGGGTGCCAGCTGGATGAGCCTTTTGAACGTACTCTCGGCCTGCGGCAGCTGATTACGCTGGAGATAGCTCGCGCCCAGCATGCGCGTCGAGTACAACTCCTCGACTGGCGCGGGTTTGGATCGACAGGCAAAGGCCGCGGCTATTCCGAGGCAAATAGCCGAGGCCGACCTGCGCCAGACTTTCCCTTTCATTCGTTATTGATCAGCGTGGGTAGCGGGCGACTGCTCACGACCTCAACGATTCTGATCTGAAGAATCTGCGCGCTGCGCGCGCAGATTCTAGGGCCTAGCGATCAGTATCGGGCTTTCTTGTTTCGATGATGCTGAACCGCGGCCCCGACTGCCGCGCCTGCCAATGCGTGCCCGCCGAGTTCGTGACCGACGACCGCGCCAACCGCCGCGCCCGCCAACTTACTGTGGTGCTCTGGCGGAGGTATAGGAGCGGCGCTCGTCGCCGTCGTTGCTGCCGACGGCGTTCTCACGTCGCCATTGGATGTGCTCGGGGGGTTGTTCGCCCCACTTCCTCGGCAACCCGCTAGGGCTGCGCCCGTCAACATCAGTGTCGCGCTCATTCGCAAGATTTTCTGCATCCTCTCCTCCATTAACGGTGCTGCTAACGACTCCTGGTTGAGCGACCGCGGAGTAAGGGCAGGCTCCGTGCCGCACGAGTGTCATGCACTCGATCAGGAGTTGAAGTCCTTGAGCTCGAACACAGAGTCGGCGCCGAACATGTCAGATAGCAAATACTCAACGAGTCGTCCGCCAATGCGGTCGGGACTTGGGAGGGCCTTGTCGCGATGCAGCGCAACGAATCGCGGCCGATCGGGGAATCGTTCGTCCGTGCTCCCTCGAATCTCCGCCTGCATCTCCGTATCGACGACGCCCGGTGCGACGCTCGAGATCAACAGGCCAGGCGTGCGATCGAGCGCGACGCAACGCGCGTGGTGATCGAGAGCCGCCTTTGTCGCGCAGTAGACGCTCCAACCGGCGTACGCCTTCCTCGCCGCGCCACTCGAGACGTGGATGACGCGTCGTTCACGGGCGTCGGCCGTGACGTGCACGAAGGCCGCCGAGAGCACGAGCGCAGCGCCGAGGTTGACGGAAACGGCGCGCGCCACTTTCTCGACTTCCTGCGTCTCCAACGGTCCCATCGGTTGAAGGACGCCGGCGTTGTTCACGAGGAGCGGCGTCTCGACGTTCGCGAAGAATCGCTCGAGGGGCTCAGTGCCAAGCCATCGCAGAAGGGCGACGCCGTCAGCCACGTCGAGAACGACTTCTTCGAGTGTGTCGGGAAACCGCCCGCCGAGGCGGGCATTGGTATGTCGTGAGACGCCGAGCACGCGCGTGCCGCGTGCCAGCAAATGTTCGGCGACGGCTTCGCCAATTCCGCGGGAGTGGCCCGTGACGACGGCCGCGGCTTCGTTCGCATTCATTCTTGTCACACGTAGATGGTCAAGCTTGGCTTGTCGTTCCGAGGAGTCAGTCTCGTCCAACGCCTAACGCGTCCGCCACTCGATTGATATAATTGAACCACGAAGCAATGAGCGTAATCTGAAGAATTCCGCGATCGTCAAAGCCGACGCCGCGCAATCGCTCGTGATACGACGGATCGATGCGCGTTGCATCGCGCGTCAGCTGAACGACGTAGTCCAGCATCACGCGATCCCGTTCGTCGATCGGGGCCCTCGTGTAATCCTCCTCGAGTGCCTCGACCAGCGCATTGTCCAACGTGACCCGACGCAGAAACTCTGCGTGCGAGGTAATTCAATACCGACACCGATTGGTGACGGACACCATCGTCGTGATCATTTCATGCTGCCGACGAGACAACGGCAGCTCGGCGGACATCAGCACGCCAAAAGTGGAGAAGGCGTGATAGAGCGCGTCCGGGATCAGGCTGTGCGACGCCACGATGCCGCTGGACGCGTCGGCGGTGGGCTGCACGGGCGTCGCGTACTCCTTCGGATACAGTGCGCGCTGTCCCTCGAGCGCCTTGCGCAACTTCTCATCGGCTTCGGACTGCGGAATAGTGCGTATCCACGTCATGCGGTAACGTCGCTCCTTTATGGGTGAGGCGCCGGCGAACGCCGAGATAATACACGGGGGCGCCCAAGGAAACGATCGCCACGCCGAGCCCGGCCTGCAGCGGATTGTGACCGGCTAACAGTATGAGCAAACCAGTAACAAGCAAGAGGAAGATCACCGGCGTCACAGGATACCACGGTGTCTGGTAGGACGCTACGCCCCGCCGCGAACGGAGAACGAAGAGCCCCGCGACCGTGAGACCGACGAAGAGCACCGTCACGAACACGAAGTACGAGACGATCTGATTGAAGGTGCCTAACAACACGAGCACCGACGCGAGCATTGCCTGGATCGCGGTGGCGCGAGCGGGGGTGCCGAAGCGCGGGTGCTGCGCGGCAACGGCACGGAAGAAGAGGCCGTCGCGTGCCATCGCGTAGTACACGCGCGGGAGTGCCATAAGCAGCGCGAGAATACTCCCCGCGACCGCAACGATCACGATCGCCGCGAAAACGCTCCCTCCCGCGCGCCCGAACAAGGCCTCGCCTGCCGCGGCAGCGAAGGCTTCACTCGATGTCACGTGTTCGAGCGGTATGAGATAGAGGAACACGCCCGTCGTGATGACGTAGACCGCGGTCACCGCGACAACGCCCAACGCCAGCGCGCGCGGCAGCGTCCGCGCCGGATCGCGCGCCTCGCCCGCGAGCTTGCCGATCTCCCACCAACCGCCGAACGCGAAGAAAGCGCCGACGAGCGCGGGCGCGAGAGCACCGGGCAATGGCGAGGATCCGGCGTGCTGGGTGACGAAAGGCAAGAAGTTTCCCCAGTGGCCGGCGCGCAAGGCGAACGCCAGGACGGTAATCAGCGCCAGCGCGCCGAGCTTGAATGCAGTGAGCCACTGTATCACCCGCCCGCTCAGCGAGACACCAGCGACACTCACAAGCGCACCGGCTGCGATCGCGGAAATAGCAACGAGCTTCTCGCCGACGGCCGATAGATGGGCCATGTAGCCGACGTAGCCGGCGAGTCCAACCGCCAACGCGGCGGTGATGCCCGGATCCATCACCAACAGACACTTCCAGCCATACAAGAAGGCGACGGCGCGGCCATACGCTTCGCGCAGGTACACATATCCACCGCCCGCTTGCGGCAGCCGAGCTGCCAACTCGCCATAGCACAGCGCGCCGCTCAGCGCCATCACGCCCATCACGAGCCATACGATGAGAAGCCACAGGGGCGACCCCAATGTGCGCGCCATGCTCGCGGGCGTCAGGAATATCCCTACAGCGACGACCTCGCCGATAACGAGCGCGGTGAGCGCGCCGACGCCGAGCTCGCGTCGGAGCGATCCGGCCGCCTTCGGTTGCATTGGAGAATTGGACGCGTGCACGGCGCCTAACCTTGGTGTGGGGATCGCGCCTCGCAAGGGCGCAAAGATTGCCAGACTGGGGCTTCCATCGATTCAAAGACCTATTCATAATCGGCGCATGAAAGACCCGCACGCGACGTTGCGCGATCAGGTGCTCAAGCGCGTCCTCGACGGAGCCGGTGAGACCGACGAAGCGCTTCGACGCGCCGCGGCAGATCGAAAAGGCCTTCCGCCCGAGCTACAGCTGCTCATCGACAAGATTCACGACCACGCCTACCAGGTGACGGACGAGGATCTGGTGCGGCTCCAGAAAAAATACGACGATGATGAGCTCTTCGAGATCATCGTGAGTGCCTCGTTGGGTGCCTCGCGCAAACGTCTTCTGGCGGGCCTCGCTGCCCTCGAGAACACCAAGGACACATTATGAGACTGCAGCGAGTCCATCGCGGCCATTCGCTCGGCGACAAGCTCAGGCTCGCGGCCATGCGCATCATGGCGGGACATGCGCCAGGCGTCGTTCGGACGCTGCTCTATCGCAAGGAGTACTTCGGCAAACCCTTCTCGCGGCTCACGCAGCAGGTCATGCGCGGACCCTCGGCCTGGTCGGTGGGTGAACGCGAGACGTTTGCCGCATTCGTCTCGCGACGCAACCAGTGCGTCTTTTGAACGAACGCTCACTCCGCGGTCGCGGAGGCAGCGTTAGGCGATGGCGTCACGGAGCTCGTGCTGGCCGACTACCAGACGGCACCGATCAGCGAGAAGCTCCGCGCGATGCTCGGACTCCTCGAGAAATTCACGCTCGTACCGGATTCGCTTTCGGCGCGTGATATCCAGCCAGTGCTCGATGCCGGCGTGACGCGCGAAGCGATCGTCGACGCGTTTTATGTTGCGTTCCTGTTCAATACCTACGATCGTCTCGCTGATACGTTAGGCTGGGAGCTTCCGGCAGATCGGTATTACTCGAAAGCGGGACAGTTCCTGCTCAAGCGCGGCTATCTGTAGGCCGAGCGCGCCTCAGTCGAGACATTGGACGAAGTGCCGACGGCCTGCGTGGAATTCGCGGGCCCGTCGGCACACGCCGTTCACCAGAGAACCGCGTCAGTACCCATCGAGGACGGACGTGGCGGGTGATCCAGAGCAGAGCAAGTACGCTTGTCGTGTCTATCGCAACCCGCCGAGCTTGGCAAACGGTGTCAATGCGGCCGACGACGCGGGCAACTCGGTGGACGAGCTGCTCGCATCGCGGAGCGACGACGGCGAGGCGGCCGTCGTGATCGTTGACGAGTCGATGCTCGACCGTGTAGATCAGCTTCGACGTTTGGCACGGCACATCGTGCTCGTTCCGGCAGACGCCCAAGCGGAAAGCGCGCTCGGCGGACGCGCGACACTGTCGATTGCCGCGATCAGCTCGCCGGTTCTCCAGCGTCGTCTCGTTGCGGCCGCTTGTCAGCTATCGTGCGCGCTTCTGACAGCAACGCAACGACGGCGGAAGCTCGCGAGGGCGAGGCGCGAGCTCCGCGAGCTGAACAAGCTCGGAATGTCGCTCATGCTCGAGCACGATCAGGAGCAACTGCTCCGTCAGATCGTTGAACTCGGCAAACGCGTCACCGAGAGCGATGGCGCAGGGCTGCTTCTCGGCGACAGCGACGACGACGCGCCAACAACGCTTCATGTCGTGCACGTCGACTTCGACACGATTCAGAACTTTGATATCGACCTAGCCCCCTTGCCCGTGGACGACAGCAGCATCGTGGGGCACGCTGCCAAGACAAAAAAGGTCATCGTGATCGAAGACGCCCACGATCTGCCTGCCGACGCGAGCTTCGTGATGGACCCGGCGTTCGATGAGAGGTATCGGTATCGCCGACGTTCAATGCTCATCGTCCCGTTGGTCGACCGGCGAGACCATCTTGTCGGCGTGCTCGTATTCGTGAACCGCAAGTCGGACCCCCGCGCCCGCGTAACGAGCAAGGAGGCCGCCGATCGGTATGTTCTTCCGTACACGGCGCGCGAGGTCGAGCTCGCGCGCTCGCTGGCGAGCCAGGCTGCGATCTCGATCGAAAACTCACGTCTCTATGCGCGGATCGAGCGAATGCTCGAGAGCTTCGTGAAGGCGTCGGTGACGGCGATCGACCAGCGTGATCCGACAACGGCCGGGCACTCCCTCCGCGTTGCGGCGCTCAGCATCGGGCTCGCCGAGGCAGTCGAACGCGCAGGTCGCGGACGATACCGGCAAGTGCAGTTTACGCAGAAGCAGCTCCGTGAGCTCCGATTCGCCGCGCTGCTCCACGATTTCGGCAAGGTCGCGGTGCGAGAGGATGTGCTCATCAAGGCGAAAAAGCTGCCGCCTTTGCTCTGGGAGCGGATCGATGCGCGGTTCGATCTGATACGACGGACACTCGAGCTCGAGCACTGCCAGTCGCATTCGAGGAACGGCGAAACGGAGCTCGCCGCGGCGCTCGACGAACTGCATCGCATGCGCGAGATCGTGCGCGAGGCCAACGAGCCCGCGATGCTCGAGCGGGTACCCTCGACGGAGTTGGCGATCATTGCGAGGCATACCTTCCGCCGGCCCGATGGTACTCTGATGCCGTACCTGACGACGGAGGAATTGCAGTACTTGCGCCTTGCAAGAGGGAATCTCAATGGGCACGAACGTGCTGAGATCGAGTCACACGTCGCGGAGACGTATCAGTTCCTCATCAAGATTCCGTGGACCGACGACCTGCGCAATTTGCCCAACTACGCCTATGGCCATCATGAGAAGCTGAACGGCACCGGTTATCCGAGGCAGCTCGCGGGCGACGAGATCCCCGTTCAGACGCGGATCATCACGCTCGCCGACATCTTCGACGCGCTCACGGAATCCGATCGGCCGTACAAGGCGGCGGTCTCTCCGGAGAAAGCGCTCGACATTCTGCGCGCCGAGGCGAAGGAGGGGCTTCTCGACGGCGACCTCGTCCAAATCCTCCTCGAGAGTGAATCGTACCGAAAGATTCTCGAGGAGGATTGGCGGCAATTCTGAGGAGCTAGGGGCTAGAGAATACGGGCCAGGGCTTCCGCTACTTCGCCTAGCCCCTCGCGCCTCACGCGTGTGCTAGCTTTTTCGCAACTCCGCGTACTTTGAACGCGAGCATAACGAGCAGAATACCGAAAAGCACGGCGTATGTGCCGATCACCCACAACACCGTGAGCGCTCCACTGCCAGGACGCGCCATGAGGAAGGCGCCGAACAACACGGACGCGACGCCGGCGAGAATGAGGCGCCACTCGCCATCGACCTCCTTTCGCACGCGAATGGCGACCACGATCTCGAGAACGCCCGTGGCGATCGCCCAGACGGCGATGTAGAAGAGCAACGCGAGTGCGGTGATGTTGGGATTGGCGAAAGTCAGCAACCCGACGCCGATGCCAATGAGCCCGCCAAGCAGTAACACCCACCAGTACTCCTGCTCTTCGCGGCTGCTGATCGCGGTCCATGCCGCGAGGATGCCATCGATGAGGGCGTAGACGCCGAAGAGAAATACCAGCGCGAGGAGTGAGATGCTCGGACGCACCCACGTGAGGATGCCAAAGGCGATTGCCGCGAAGCCTCGCAACAAAAGAAACGCCCAGCCTCGAGACAACATGCTGCTGATTGGTGTGTAAGATCCGTCCACTGCGGCCTCCAGCTACGAGAAGTGAATCAACGTACCGCGATCGTCGCGAGTGCTCCATCGACAACGGATCGCGAGCTCCTCGGGGCGTAAATGCGACATTGGGTATACCAGCCGCGGCCCGACATCGTCTTGATGCAGTGGCACCGTGAACCGTTAGGCACGAACGGCCCGAGGTACGGTTTGAACGAGGCGCCGGGCTCTTCCTTCAGCTCGAACGAAGCGCGTCGCGTGGCCGAGTCGCGGTACCCGAGCGCGTCACCATCCCGGGCCGGATCACAAAGCGTCACCGACCAGAGCAGTTTGCCGGGCATTGGCATCGCAACGGCTAGCTTGTACGTCTTGCGATTACCGCGATACAAGACGAACGCGAAATCGACGCGGCCGCTTTGCGTGCGGCGAACGAGCGCGGGCCTCATGCCGGGAGAGTACGCCATGCCCGAGCGCGAACCCATTGGACAGAGGGGCTAGGCCGATGGGTGAGAGGCTAGGGGGGCTAGGGGCTAGGTACTCCGCTCCTTTCTAGCACCTAGCCCCTAGCCCCTAGCACGTGCAGAGGGTTTAGCAACGTCTCACCACACCGTTGGACCAAAGTCCAATGGTTGCGAGCCTGACCCGTCGGAAATTTTCCCAGCGTCCGGTCGTGTTCGTCAGGGGGGGATTTCGCGTGTTGTCGTTACAGCAACTGGCCGTCGCGCGCTCGCCGAACGGCACCGAGCCTTGGGTCGCCATCATTGACGACGATCCGTCAATTCGGTGCTCACTTGCCCGGGTCTTTGGTGTCGATGGAATCCGCGTCGAGACTTTCGCGTCGGCGGAAGAATTTCTCGAGCGGACCACGCGGGGCGAGCCGCAGTGCATCGTGCTCGACGTACATCTCGGAAGGCTGAGCGGATTCGAGCTTCAGGATCGGCTGACCACGCTTGGCTCGTCGACGCCGATCATCTTCATCACGGCGCACGAAGACATTCCTTCCTCACGCCTCGCGCGACGTGCTGGCGCGTGCGGCTACCTGCGGAAGCCGTTCGATACCGAAGCACTCATCGCACTCGTACGACCGTTTCTTTGCCGCGAAACGGCTACCTGTTCCCAGATCTGATCTGTCGTCGAGATCTCCTATCAGCAACTCGCTCCCTTCGTAAAGACAGCATCGCACCGAACCTCCCCTGTCACTAGATCCGGCCCTGCGCGTCTGCGTCGTCTTCGGCGTCGCACTCTTCATGAGTGTTGGCGCCCCAAGAACCATGCGCGCCCAGCCCGCGCAGGAGCCCGTGCGGATCCTGCTGCTCTTCGGGCTGCCGCCGGAAGCCCCAGCCGTCGCGGTCTTCACGCAGCAGTTGCGACGTACGGTGCGCAACGAGATCGCCGTGCCGGTCGAGTTCTACGAGGAATTCCTCGACTTCGATCGCTTCCCGGGACGAACGCCGCAACTGGCGACCTACTTCGCCGACAAGTACCGCGGCCTTCATCTGGATGCAATTGTCGCCGTCGGCTCGGTCGCGCTGCGCTTCGCGACGGAACGCATGAGGCCACTGCGGCCTCGTATTCCCGTAATATTTGCGCTCACGATCGATAACATCATAAACGTCGATAGCC
>JANWKK010000106.1 GCA_025451425.1 Gemmatimonadaceae bacterium | reverse complement strand
CTCTACGGCTGGATCACGCACACGGAGCTCGCGAGCGACGATCCCCTCGCGACGAAGGCGTGGTGCGCGGCGGTGTTCGGCTGGGCATTCAGGCCGAGCGTGCCTTCGCCTAACGGCGACTATCACCTGTTCGCGTACTCTGAAAAGGGCGGCGGCGGTATTCGCCAGACGCACGCGTCAGAGACGCCGAGCAGCATGCCGGTCGTGCACGTCGAGGACGCGAAGGCCGCGTTCGAGAAGGCGCTGATCGAGGGGGCGCAAGAGATCATGCCGCCGACGCGCGTGATGGAGGGGGTCACAGTCGCTGTCGTGCGCGCGCCGGGCGGAGTGCCGATCGGGTTGTCGGGGCCGTGAACGCCTGTCATCCTGAGCGAAGCGAAGGATCTATCTTCACTTGTTAGAAGCCTACCACTAGCAAGAGAGGCTAGATCCTTCGTCGCTACGCTCCTCAGGATGACAAAGGCGTCGACGCATGGTTCGCGTCGCGCGGCTGGACTCCGTTTCCATACCAACGTGAGGTCTGGGCCGCGTACCTCGCTGGCGAGAGTGGACTCGTCCACGCCGCCACCGGCACCGGCAAAACGCTCGCCGCATGGATGGGCCCTCTGCTGGAGGAGCTCAACGCGCCGCGTTCCACGCACAGCGCTCTGCGCGTCGTGTGGATCACACCCCTGCGCGCCCTCGCCGCCGACACCGCCGAGTCGCTCCGTGCACCTTGCGACGCGTTAGGCATTCGCTGGCGCGTCGAGACGCGCACCGGCGATACGTCGCCTGCGCAGCGCGCACGGCAGCAGCGCAAACTGCCGGAGACGCTCGTGACGACCCCGGAGAGCCTGACCCTCTTCCTCACACGTGAGGATGTCGCCGAGATCTTTGGTGAGCTCCGCCTCATCGTCGTCGACGAATGGCACGAGTTGATGGGTACCAAGCGCGGCGTGCAGGTGGAGCTCGCGCTTGCGCGTCTGCGCGCACTCAGACCGGGGGTGCGCACGTGGGGGCTCTCGGCGACCATCGGTAATCTCGACGTCGCCCTCCGTGCCTTGTTAGGCGTCCAGCCGCCCGACGTCGGACGGATCGTTCGTGGCGTCGAGCCAAAGGAGATCATCGTCGACTCACTGATTCCACCACGTGTCGATCGCTTTCCATGGGCTGGACATCTCGGCACCCAGATGCTGCCGCAGGTCGTCGACGCGATCGAGGAGGGCGAGAGCGCAATCGTGTTCACCAACACACGCTCGCAGACCGAAATCTGGTATCAGGCGATTCTCGCCGCGCGGCCGGAGTGGGCTGGCACGATCGCACTGCATCACGGCTCACTCGACCGTAAGAAGCGTGAGTGGGTCGAGGAAGGATTGCGCACCGGGCGACTGCGCTGCGTCGTCGCAACGTCGAGCCTCGACCTCGGCGTCGACTTTTCTCCCGTCGACCGTGTGCTGCAGATCGGGAGTCCAAAGGGGATCGCACGGCTCCTCCAACGTGCGGGTCGCAGCGGACATCGACCAGGTGCGACGAGCCGCGGCACGTGTGTGCCGACGAACGCGCTCGAGTTGATCGAGGTCGCGGCGGCGCGCGACGGGATCGAGGCCGGTGCCATTGAGGCGCGGCTGCCGGTCACGCGACCGCTCGACGTGCTCGCCCAGCACGTTGTCAC
The DNA here is from genome assembly GCA_025451425.1 of Gemmatimonadaceae bacterium. The sequence goes on along the minus strand of JANWKK010000106.1, from coordinate 6,200 downwards.
CGTCGCGTTAGGCGGCGGCTTCGTGCCGGACGAGCTCGAGGCCGAAGTGAGAGGCACGCACGCGTACGCCGCGCTCGAAGACGACGAATGGCGCTGGGTCCTCGACTTCGTCTCGAGTGGCGGCGACGCACTGCACGCGTATCCTGAGTACGCGCGTGTCGTGGAGCGCGACGGCCGCTGGGTCGTCGAGAGCAGCTTTCTGGCGCGGCGACATCGTCAGTCGATCGGAACCATCGTCGCCGACGGACATATCGCCGTGCAATATCTTCGTGGCGCCTCACTCGGCTCCGTCGAAGAATCATTTATTGCGCGGCTCAAGCCTGGAGACCGTTTCGTGTTTGCCGGGACGCCACTCGAGTTCGTGCGCGTTCGTGACATGACGGCATGGGTTCGCCGTGCTCCAAATGTCAAAGGCGCCATCCCGCGCTGGCAGGGGAGCCGTTTGCCGATGTCTGACTCACTCGCGGCGATGCTGCGCGAGCGCTTCGGCGAGGCGTCGCACGACGCGCTCCGCGGCCCCGAGATGACCGCGCTGCGGCCGCTGTTCGACGTGCAGCGACGCTGGTCTCGCATCCCGAAGCCTAACGAGCTGTTGATAGAACATGTCAAGACTCGCGAAGGCCACCACCTATTCTGGTATCCCTTCGAGGGAAGGTTGGTCCATGAAGGGCTCGCGGCGCTCATGGCGTATCGGCTCGCGCGACTCGCGCCGATTACCTTTACGATGTCCGCAAACGACTATGGCTTCGAGCTCCTCTCCGTTGACGTGCCGCCACTCGAGGCAGCGCTCGCCGGCAATGCGCTCTCGCCCGAATCGCTGCTCGAGGATGTGCCGGCGTCCCTCAACGCGACGGAGATGGCGCGGCGGCAGTTCCGCGAGATCGCGCGCGTCGCGGGGCTCGTGTTCCCGGGGCTGCCGCGTGCCGGCAAGACAGCGCGTCAACTTCAAGCCTCCTCCAGTCTCTTCTTCGACGTGTTTCAGCGCTACGACCCCGATAATCTCTTGCTCTCACAAGCACACCGTGAAGTGCTCGAGCGACAGCTCGAGTCCTCGCGCCTCGGACGCACTCTCGAGCGGTTGTCACGCGCCGAGGTCGTCATCACGACACCGAAACGTGTCACGCCGCTAGGCTTCCCGCTACTGGTCGATCGCACGCGCGAGCGCGTGTCGTCGGAATCGCTCAGCGATCGGATCAAGCGCATGCAGGTCGCGCTGGAGAAGGCCGCCGGATGAGCCTAACGATCACAGTCGCAGGCGAAGAGATGGTGCTGATGCCCGACCGGTCAATATACTGGCCGAGCGCGAGTACCTTGCTCGTCGCCGACGCGCACATCGGCAAGGCAGCGACCTTCCGCGCGAACGGTATCTTCGTACCCCGCGGCACGACCTCGGCGACGCGTGAACGGCTCGACGAAGCCCTCGCGCACACCGGTGCAACGCGCCTCGTCTTCCTCGGCGATCTGCTCCACGCACGCGAGGGACGTTCGCCCGAGACCCTACGCGTCGTCGCCGAGTGGCGTGCGTCGCACTCATCGCTCGACGTCGTGCTCGTTCGCGGCAACCACGACCGCTCGGCCGGCGATCCGCCGGAGTCGTTAGGTATCCGTTGTGTCGACGCGCCGATGCTCGATGGGCCCTTCGCGTTCGCTCATCATCCGACAGCGATCGACGGCTGTTTCGTCATCGCCGGCCACGTCCATCCTGCGGTGCGACTGAGCGGGCCAGGGAGACAACACCTGCGTCTTCCGTGCTTCTGGATTAGTGACGCCGGCGCCGTGCTCCCGGCGTTTGGAGACTTCACGGGTCAGGGAATCATCGAGCCTGCCGAGGACGACCGCGTCTTCGCCATCGCCGATGGCTCGGTCGTCGAAGTGACGGTGCCCTGTCATCCTGAGGAGCGAAGCGACGAAGGATCTACTTTGGACGCTCTGTAACGCGTTGCATGTTCAGCGAAACTGCCGAGCTGTACGATCTGATCTACTCGACTTTCAAGAACTATGAAGCCGAGTGCATGGCCCTCGCAGCGCTCATTCGGCGCGAGCAACCGGGCGCACGTACCGTGCTCGACGTCGCCTGCGGCACGGGCGAGCATGCGCGATTGCTCAACGAGCGACACGGCTTCGAGGTCGATGGGCTCGATCTCGATCTCGCGTTCGTGCGCATCGCTCGTGAGAAGCTTCGCACCGGCAAAGTCTACGAGGGCGACATGACGTCGTTCACGTTGCCACGCAGGTACGACGTCGTGCAGTGTTTGTTCAGCTCCATCGGATACGTTGGGACGCTCGACAACGTTGGGCGCGCGCTCGAGCGCTTCCGCGCGCACTTGGGGCCGGGTGGAATCGTCCTTGTCGAGCCGTGGTTCGCCCCGGGCATATTGGAGCAGGGTCGGATCAGCATCAACACCGCCGAAGCGGGCGACGTGAAGGTCGCGCGGATGGCACGAACGGAAGTTGATGGACGTCTATCGCGAATTCACTTCGAATACCTGATCGGCCGTGATAACGGGATCGAGCGCGCGACCGAGGTGCACGAGCTGGGACTCTTCACGACCGACGAGATGTTAGCGTGCTTTCAACAGGCCGGCCTGCAGGTTACGCACGATCCGAAGGGCATCGATGGACGCGGCCTCTTTCTCGGGCACGTTGCGACCTAACGAATGCCAATATCGGACTACCTACGCGAGCTACGCGGCGCTATTGGCACGCGTTTGCTTCTGCTCCCGGGTGTCGCGGGAATCGTGCGTGACTCGAAGGGCTCCGTGTTGTTCATGCGTCGCGCTGACGATGGACGCTGGGGGCTTCCGGCCGGCGGGATCGAGCCAGGCGAGTCGCCGGCTATCGCCGTCGCGCGCGAGGTACGCGAGGAGACCGGACTCGTCGTTCGGCCGACGCGCATTGCGGGTGTCTTCGGTGGCCCCAGCTTCCGTCACCGTTACGCTAACGGTGACGAAGTGGAGTGGACCGTTGTCGTTTTCGAGTGCGACGTGATCGGAGGCGCTCTCGCGCCACTGGACGGCGAAGCGCTCGAGTTGCGCTTCTTCGCACCTGAGAATGTTCCGGCTCTTCAGTTGGCGTATCCGCGAGAGTTGTTTCTCGATCCCGCGAAGGGTCCATTGTTCAACGCTTGAAAACACGAGTCTCCTGATCGGCGCTTAACGACTCGTCCCAACCATCGACGCCTGACCGCTGTCCAACGCGGGTCATCACGAAAAGTGGACCCGCGATGTTCTTCTCGAACTTCATGATTGGCGCGTTGCTGCTGGCAATGCCGCCTCAGCATGCGACATCATCGGCCGTGCTCGCCTCGGGGCCAGATCCGCACACCGCCGCGATAACGGCGATTGCCGCGCGTACGCGTAAGGCGCCGATCCTCGACGGCCGCAACGACGACGAAGCATGGCAAGGTGCGGCCAAGATCTCGACGTTTCGGCAATTCGCGCCGCACGTCGATGTGGACCCATCGTTCAAGACGGAATTCCAGGTCGCATACGACGAGCACAATCTGTACGTCTTCGTCCGCATGTACGACCCGCACCCGGACAGCATCATGCACGCGCTCTCGCGGCGCGACGTGCGTGGTCCGTCGGATCAGATCAAGATTGTCATCGATTCGTATGGCGACAAACGCTCCGGCTACGAGTTCGCCGTCAACCCCGATGGCGTCAAACGCGATTTCGCCATCAGCAACGACAGTCAGGAAGACGACTCGTGGGACGGCGTCTGGGACGTCGCGACCGCCGTCGATTCGTTAGGCTGGACGGCCGAGTTCCGCATCCCGCTCTCGCAACTGCGCTACGCGCATCTCCAGCGTCATACCTTCGGCTTCGGCGTCTGGCGCGATCTCGAGCGCCGGGCTGAACGTGATTCGTGGCCACTGTACTCACCGGAGAAAACAGGACTCTCCTCCCAACTCGGCAGGCTCGACGGCATCGCGGGGATCACGACCGCGCAACGTCTCGAGGTCACGCCCTACGTCGTCACAAAGAACGTCGAGCGAACGCTGCCCAACGCTAAGTTCGGACGCGGCCAGGATCTCTCTGCCGGCGGCGATCTCAAATTCGGCATCACGCCGAACATCACGCTCGACGCAACGGTCAACCCGGATTTCGGCCAGGTCGAAGCCGATCCCGCAGTCCTCAACCTCTCAGCGTTCGAGACATTCTACGCCGAGAAGCGCCCCTTCTTCGTCGAGGGCACGGGGCTGTACCAGTTCCAGCTCAACTGCTACATCGTCGTCGACTGCAGCACCAACGAAGGGTTGTTCTACTCGCGGCGCATTGGCCGCTCCCCGACGCTGAGCGGCTTATATGGCGACGCGAGCACGCCGACGGCAACGCCGATCGCCGCCGCGACGAAGCTCACCGGCCGCACCGCGAATGGCCTGTCATTCGGCGTTCTCGACGCGGCAACGGAGCGCGTCGAAGGACTGGACAATCAGACCGTCGAGCCCGGGACGAACTACGCAGTGGTGCGCGCCCAGCAAGACCTCCGCGGCGGTGAAGCGGGTGTGAGCATTATTGGAACAGCGGTCAACCGCGCGCTCGATCAGTGGTCGACGCCGTACATGCACCATAGCGCCTACACTGGCGGCGCGACCTTCCGCAATCGCTTTCACAACAAGGAATACGAGCTCTTCGGACAGTTCGCCGCGTCAGAAGTCATGGGCTCGGCGGAAGCGATCGACAGCACACAGCGATCGTCGGTGCATTACTACCAGCAGCCGAGCGACAAAGTCATCGAGGACCCGACACGCACGTCCCTGAGCGGCCATTCCGAGCAGCTCAAGTTCGGGAAGTACGGCGGCGGAATCACGCGCTTCGAGTCGAGTGTGCTCCGGATGTCGCCAGGATTCGAGGTCAACGACCTTGGTTATCTACGGCGAGCCGACATCCTCGACTGGAGCACGTGGGCGGCGCTGAGTTTCCAGAATGCTCATGGCATCTACCGTTGGGCGCAGGTCAACGGCAACCACTGGGAGCAGTGGAACACGTCGGGGGCGCGGCTCGAGAATGCCTTCAACTTCAATGGGCATATGGGCCTCAACAACAACTGGGATGTGCATCTGGGCAGTACGTTCGCACACTTGACACCCAGCTACTGCGATCGCTGCACGCGCGGCGGACCTCTACTGCGCCAGTCACGTGCGATGTATCCCTGGGGCGGCTTCAACAGCGACAGCCGGCGCCCAGTGTCATACGGGATGTGGGTGAACATGAACTACGGCGACGAGGGGCGAACGTTAGGCACGAGCCTGAGTCCCTACGTCAGCCTCCGTTTTTCGACGCGCGTGCAGGCGACCGTCGGCCCGAACGTGTTCTGGGGCCGCGACAACACGCAGTGGTTCGGCAACTTCACCGACGCGTCGAACCTCCTCCACTATACGTTCGCTCATCTCGACCAGCACCAGGTGTCGCTGAGCACGCGAATCGATTACGCGTTGACGAAGGACCTGACCTTCGAGTTCTACGGCCAGCCGTTCGTGGCGACTGGCATCTACACGAACATCCGCGAAACGAGCGCGACACCCGGCGCGGCGTCATACGACGCCCGCTTCCTGCCGTACATGCCGCCCGCGCGTGCGGACACCGCATTCAAGACCATTCAACTCCGCAGCAACTCGGTGCTTCGCTGGGAATACCGCCCAGGCTCGACGCTGTATCTCGTCTGGACGCACGGGCGAGAGGACGACAGCAACCAGTACTCGGATCGGCCGTGGATGACGGACTATAGCGATCTGTTCCGGATCCATCCGACGAATACATTCTTGATCAAGGTCGCGTACTGGATGAATCGCTAAGACGAGAAAGACCGGCCGTCCCTTGACGCTATCGCCTTCGTGCGCATACGCTATTTAAGCCCAAGCCATGAGGATGCCGTGCAGTTCATGCTTCTGATCTATATCGATGACGCTATGCTCGCCTCCCTCCCGGCTGGTGAGTTCGATTCGATGATGCGCTATTGTCTCTCCCACGCCGACGAGCTCCGCGCGCAGGGACCTCTGCTCGAAGCCCAGCAGCTCGAGTCCGCCTCGACGGCCAAGTCGGTGCGTACGCGGGGCGGTCGCTTAACGGTCACCGACGGTCCCTTCGCCGAGGCGAAGGAGGTGCTCGGCGGGTTCAATCTCATCGAAGCCGATAACATCGATGAGGCCGTCAAGATCGCGCTGTCATTCCCGTGGTCGAAGATCGGCTGTGTCGAGG
>JANWKK010000105.1 GCA_025451425.1 Gemmatimonadaceae bacterium | reverse complement strand
TCGGCTTGGGCTTCTTGGCGCTGTTTGTCGTTGGCATCGCTACTGTATCCTGGTGAAGGCCACGCGAACCACGACCCCATCGAGGTCGAACTCCTGCATGGCGTCATACCGATCTGGGAGCTTGTCATGGAAGACGAGCTCGGTTGCCAGCACCTCCGATGCGATCCAGTCGCCGTGCGCGTCGAGCACTGCGCGAATCTCATCAGATCCACCCACGGCCAATGCGATGCGATCGCTGACCGCCAATGATGCCTCCTTTCGCATACGTTGTACCCGGCTAATGAGCTCTCGTGCGAGCCCCTCGCGTCTCAACTCCAGACTAACAGTCGGGTCAATTGCCGCGAAGAATCCGCCATCCTCTTCAACGACCAGTGCGCCCGACGCGCGCCGAATGATAGCAATATCCTCCTGATCCAATCCGTGGGTCTCTCCATCAACCGTGACGACGAGCGGCTCGCCACGAAGGAACAGACGCAGCTGCTCGCTCGAAAAGGCCTTGATTGCCTCGGCCGCCAACGGCGTCTTTTTACCGAACTTCTTACCCAGGGAACGGAAGTTCGGTTTCGCTTCCAACGTCACCAGTGCGTCGGCAGACGAGGCAAAATCAATCTGCTTGATGTTCAGCTCAGCCCGCAGTAGCGGCACCAACGGCTCGAGCAGGGCCTCGTCGACGTTGGGGGCGACGCAGACCAGTCGTGACAGCGGCTGCCGCACCTTGATACCCGCTTGCTCGCGAGCTGCTCGACCCAAGCGCGCCAATGTACGCGTTGCCGACATAGCATTCTGCAGACCCGCGTCCGCCACGAAAACTGCTCCACGTTCGACGACAAACGGCGCGAGGTGGACGGAAGTTCCCACGAGCTGCCGATGGATCCAGTCGCTTGCGAAAGGTGAGAATGGTGCGAGCAGGCGGCACACGGAGACGAGCACCTCGTGCAGCGTGGCGAACGCGGCCCGATTGTCCGCGGCGTCGACCTCGTAAAAGCGCGACCTGCTGAGTCGCACGTACCAGTTCGACAGATCATCATCGACGAAGGCGATGATCGCGCGCGACGCGTCAGTGGCCTGATAGCGGCCGAGCGCATCGTCTACCGCGCGCTCGACGGCGGCGAGACGGCCGAGGACCCAGCGATCGAGTGGTGGCCGCTGCTCGATAGCAGGATCGAGCTCGGACGGCGTCCACCCAAAATTCGCGTACTCAGCGAAAATCCCGCTGTAGATGTTTTTGAACGTGAGAAGGAAACGTCCCGCCTGTTCACGAATCACTCGCTCGTCGAATCGGCGCGGGACCCAGACGTTGCTCGAGGCGACGAAGAACAGGCGGACCGCATCGACGCCGTAACGCTCGATCACCGTCCAGGGATCGACGATGTTCCCCTTGCTCTTCGACATCTTCAGCCCTTCGGCGTCCAGCACCTGATCGTTGACGACGACGGCGCGGTATGGCGCGCTTTCCTTCACGTCGGTCCGGGCGCCGCTATTCGATTCACCGGCAGCTCGCTCGAGCTCAAGACCCGTCGCGATTGCGAGTAGCGAATAGAACCAACCTCGCGTCTGGTCTACCCCTTCCGCGATGAAGTCCGCCGGGTACTGCTTGGTGAAGCGCTCGCGGTTCTCGAAGGGATAGTGCCATTGCGCAAATGGCATGGATCCCGAGTCGAACCACGTGTCGATCACCTCGGGCACGCGACGCATGTGTCCCGCGCATCCGGATCGCGTGCATCGCCACGAGTAGCTGTCGACGTGAGGCTTGTGGGGATCGAAGTCGTTCGGAAGCGCGGTACCCACGCGCTCCGCCAACTCAGCGTAGCTGCCGACGACATCCGCGTGCCCTTCGCTGGCGTCGCAGAGCCAGACTGGCAGCGGCGTGCCCCAATATCGATCGCGCGAGATCGCCCAATCGATGTTGTTCTTCAACCAGTCCCCAAACCGACCTTCGCCAGACTCCGGCGGGTTCCAGTTCACTGCCGCATTGCGGACGAGCATTCCATCTCGATAGGCCGTAGTGCGCACGAACCACGAGGTGCGTGCGTAGTAGAGGAGTGGCGTGTCGCACCGCCAACAGTGCGGGTACGAGTGTGTGATGCGCGCAGATTTCCACAGCACGCCGCGTCGCTTCAGCTCTTCGATCAGCAGTGCGTCGGCGTCCTTGACGAAGAGTCCCCCCACGACCGGCAAGTCGCGCGGAAACTGACCGCGCCCGTCCACTGGTTGGAGGAACGCGAGGTTGTGCCGCTGGCCAGACGCATAATCGTCCGCGCCAAACGCGGGCGACATGTGCACGACGCCGCTTCCATCCTCGGCAGACACAAAGGTCTCGCCGACGATGACCTCGTGCTCGCGCCCCTCCGGATAGTCGAGCCAATCGAAGGGACGCTGATAGCGCCAGCCAACGAGATCGGCGCCGCGGTAACGCCTAACGATCTCCCACCGATTCTCGTAGTCGTTGCCGAGGACGGCGTGCGCCCGCGCGGCGGCGAGGATGAGCGTCCGATAATCGTCACCTTCGCGACGCACGACCTCGATGTACTCGAGGTCAGGGTGCACGGCGAGCGCTGCATTCGAGACGAGCGTCCACGGCGTTGTCGTCCAAACCAGAATACGGCGGACCGCCCGTCGGGCGTCCGCAACGGCACGCGGCGGTGCGGCTTCCTCTTTCGGCTCGCCGGCGCCCTGGCGCACCTCGAGCGCGATGTACACGCTCGGATCTTCGACGTCTTTGTAGCCCTGCGCGACTTCGTGGCTCGAGAGCGCCGTCTCGCAACGCGGGCAGTATGGCAGAATCTTGTGACCGCGATAGAGCAGATCGCGCTCGAAAAGCGTCTTCAGCGCCCACCAGACACTCTCGACGTAATCGTTCGTGAACGTGATGTACGGATGTGCGTAGTCGAGCCAGAAGCCGATTCGCGCGCTCAGCTTCTCCCAATCCGCGCGATATCGAAATACGCTCTCACGGCAAAGCCGATTGAACTCGGCGACACCGATCGCTTCGATCTGCTGCTTCCCGCTGATTCCCAGCTGCTTCTCGACCTCGATTTCGACGGGCAGGCCATGCGTGTCCCAGCCCGCCTTTCGCTCGACGCGATAGCCCTTCATCGCGCGATAACGACAGAACAGATCCTTGATCGTTCGCGAGAAGACGTGATGAATCCCCGGCCGTCCATTCGCCGTCGGCGGTCCCTCGAAGAAGACGAACGACGGCGCGTCCTTACGATTCGCGAGCGTTTGCTCGAAGAGCTTCTCGCGTTCCCACTGCGCGAGCAGTTCCAGCTCGAGTGCGTCGGCGGGACGATCCGGCGGCAATGGCTCGAACGGCGCGGATGGCATCGCGCTGGCGTCAGTTGCGGTCATGCGCTACAGCCGCTCCAATACTCCCGTGACGAGCTGCGTCAGTCGCGGCTCGGCGCGGTTCGCAACAGCAATGATCTTCTCGACCGTCGCTGGTTCGAGATTGTCCGGCAGACACATATCCGTGATGATCGACAGGCCGAGGACGCGCATTCCCGCGTGCTTCGCCACGATCACCTCGGGCACGGTCGACATCCCGACGACGTCGGCCCCGATCGCGCGCAGAAAGCGGTACTCGGCGCGCGTCTCCAGATTTGGACCACTCACCGCGACGTACACGCCCTCACGAAGCTCGATCCCTCGCTCGAGCGCCACGCTTCGCGCCAGCTCGCGCAGCGACGCGTCGTACGCCTCCGACATATCCGGAAAACGCGGGCCCAATCGATCATCGTTAGGCCCGACGAGTGGATTGTCGCCCAGCAAGTTGATGTGATCGGCGATGAGCATCAGGTCGCCCGCCCGCCACAACGGATGCATTCCACCGCAGGCGTTCGACACCGCGAGCGTCTTGGCGCCTAGCGCGTTCAGGACTCGCACCGGAAATGTCACCTGCTGGAGCGAGTAGCCTTCGTAGCGATGAAATCTTCCCTGCATCGCGACGACGGTTTTTCCGGCGAGCGTTCCGCACAGAAGCCGGCCGGCATGCGATTCAACCGTTGAGAGCGGGAAATAGGGAATATCCGCGTACTCGATCGCGACCGACGTATCAATCTCCGCACCGAGCCGGCCGAGGCCCGTGCCGAGGATAATAGCAACGTCTGGCCGCTGCGTGAAACGCTCGCGCACCGCCGCCGCCGCTTCCTCCACGCGCTCGAGCGTGTGCAGAGTCGCGAGCGCCGTCTCCGAATCAGGCGCGGCGTGAGCGTGCATGGTCATCCGCGAAAGAGCGCCCCTGATCGCGGGTTGGGTGCAGCATCAGACTGTTCCTGCTGCTCGCCGCCGACAATCGTACTCGGATCAGGATCGGGCACGTCCTCCTCCGCCGCGATCTCGGCGAGTTGGCGCTCGAGCATAACGCGAAACTGCTTGAGATATCCGCGACGCATGCGCGCGAGCAGCGAGATCTGGTCAGAAAAGCGCATCGCCTCCATCTGCGCACCCTGAACAATCCGATCCGCCTCGGAATGTGCCTCGCGCAGGATGAGCTGCGACTCCCGCTCGGACTGGTCGCGCACTTCGCTTCGCAGTTGCTGTGCGGAAACGAGCGCGTCGTTCAGCGCCTTGTCGCGATCACGAAAGCCGCGAAGCTGCTCGGTGAGCGAGCGCACGGTCGTGTCGAAATCCTGATTGGCCCGCGTTAGGCGCTCGAGCTCGTTCGCGACTTGCTCGCGAAAGTCATCCACGCGTCCCTGGTCGTAGCCGCGCATGGCCTTCGGGAACTCCATGCGTCGGACATCGACCGGTGTCAGCCGAAACATCTCGTCGTTCATGCGGTCGTTTCCCTCGCGCCGAAAAGGATGGTGCCGAGACGAACGAGCGTTGCGCCCTCCTCCACCGCCAACTCGAAATCGTTGGACATTCCCATCGAGAGCTCAGTCGCGTTATGCCCTGCGCTCACGAGCTTGGCACGCCCTTCCCGTGCCCCCGCAAAGACCGTTCGGAGCGTTCGCTCGTCGGCGTCGAGCGGCGCCATCGTCATGATGCCGCGCACGCGCAGCCCGGTCAGGCGGTGCATTCGCTCTCCTTCGCTTGGCAGCGTGTCCAACGAATACCCTCCCTTTGTCGCTTCGCCGACCACGTTCACCTGCAATAAAACATCGATCGGCCGGCCAGCCTGGCATCCGATCTCGTTCACGGCATCCGCGAGGCGCGCGCTGTCGATCGAGTGTACGAGATCGAACCGTGTCACGTGCTTCGCCTTGTTTCGCTGCACGTGCCCGATGAGGTGCCACCGGACCGCCGCTCGCACGGCATCCATTTTATCGAGCGCCTCCTGAACGCGGTTCTCGCCGACGTCCCGGAGTCCAGCCTCCCACGCCACCTCTACCGCTTCGGGGCCATGAGTCTTGGTCACGGCCACGAGCGTTACGCCCTGTCGATGGCCCCCTCGCTGCACGGCGTCGTCGATGCGACCTCGGACCTCCCGCAGTCGCTCCGGCAGGTCAGAAAAACGCATAACGTACCAAGTTATCGGCGGTTACAAAGCGAGGCAAGTGAATCAGCTTGGGCACTGTCGGGCTTCGCAAGCAGGTACAATCGAGGGCACGCGAGTAGTCCGAGCGCATAGTCGTCCATCGAGTCCGTCGAGCCCCTCGTCTGCCGCCCGCCACGCCATTGCTCGATGCGTTGCGACCATGCTCGTGCCGCAGCCGTGTCGATTCCGATATTCCGTTCGCTGCGAGTGCCCGCGGAATCCGCCGACCCGGCACGCTCGACGTATACGAGCCCGGAGAGTCTCCAGTCAGAGGCAAGCTGATTTCGGGTACGAGCGTCCAGAGACACTGACGCCGCAACCGGCCGCCCGAGCCGACGTGCTCGCGCGGCAATCTCAGCGCTCAGTGACCCGTACGTGCCGTGGTCACCGCCCGGAGGAAGGAGGTCATGGCGTCGCGCGAGCTCGGCTCCATACCACGTCGCGCCGAGCAACGGAACCGTCACGATGGTCACGTCGCGCCTGAGTGACTCCACTTGCTGGAGGAACCAAAGCGGATACGTGTCGTTATCGCCGTCCACGAACAGAACCGCCCCTTGTGGGGCGGAGAGGAGCAGCGCCTCAGCGAGTCGACGCGGCAGCCTGGATTCGGGCTCGCGCCGTCGTGTCACCGCCGACCAGTTGAGCGCGATCGGCAGCGCGGCGACGATCACACCGAACACTGGCCTCAGCCGCAGCCGCTGAGCGATGGTCACCGCTCCGTAGCCGGCCCAGAGTGCCCAAGCCCAGAAGCCGAGCACGAAGAAATAATCGCGCTCCCGCGCTTCGTGGATCGCATTCGCGGGAAGAATCCCCCAGCCGAACGACGGACTCGCCCGCATGTTGAGATACAGCGCGACGCCGAGGCTGCCGCAGAGCAGTAACAGGAGCACTGCACGCCACTGGCGCCGGTCGGCGGCCCGGTGAGCGCCTGCACCGACGACACCGAAGAGGGCAAAGACAACCGTCATCGTGGTGCGGCCGATCGTCGGCACTGGCGTCGAGCCTAACGACAGCGCAACCTGCCAGTCCGCATACTCGAACCAGTTCGCGAACTGCAGCCAGATTGGAGCCGTGCGCGGCCAGAGCCCCGGAACGTCGTACTGCCGCCGCGAGATGACCTCAGCGAGCGACGCGAGAGTCGCGGGATTGCCTTGGTTGATTCCCGGATCGTGGCGGGCGCGCACGAGCATCACGAACACCGCCGAGGCCGCGAGCGCCGTGACGAAGAGTAAACGCGCCGAGCCTGGCGTCTGCCGTGGACTTGAGCGCCACATCTGGCCGGCCAGGGGAGGTGAGGAAATGATGATGACGACGCCGGCGATTCCTAACGGCCACGACGCGCGCCCGGCGCCGACCGCGGCGACGAACACTCCGAAGAGCGCGAACGCTGTCTGCCAATCGATTAGCCCGTCGTCGTTGCTCGCTGCCAGGTAGACCGCGACCGGCGCGGCGATGAGCGCGCTGAGGTGCAGCGGCACCGCGAGCACAATCAGGTAAGCAGTGAGGACGCGCCAGCGCGCGCTCGCGGTTCGACCGGCATGATTCGCCACGGCGAGCGTAATAGCGACCAACGCAATCGACGCCGCGTAGACCTCCGTTTCCGTGGCGTTGAGCTGAACGGAGCTCATCGCGCCGGCGCAAAGCGCGCCGCCGAGCACGTACCAACCATCGTTCCGTCCGCGCTCGAGTCGCGGACCGTGGCTGATGAGCACCGCGCTCAGCCCACCAGCGACAGCGGTGCAGACGGCGGAGAAGAGATTGCACGCGATCGCGTAGGGCAAGAATGGCAGGAGCTTGGCCCAATCATGCAAAAGCAGCACAAACAGGGGCGTGCCTGGCGGATGCGGAATACCTAACGAATATGCGGCGGCGATGAATTCGCCCGCGTCCCAGAATGTGACGTCCGGAGCGAGCGAAACCAGATAGACCAGGAATAGCAGGATCCCGGCGATCCAGGCGCCGTTCTCTGCCGTCAGTCTCGCCGCGCCGCTACGCGCGCGCCTCGAGCCTAGGCTGTTCCGCACTCGATCGCGGTGGCAAGCCAGACAGCATGTCCCGCAACTGCGCCGAGCTCAGATTCCGCCAAAGCTTTCCCTGCACCGCCGCCGAGATCGCCGACGTCTCTTCCGAGACGACGATCACGAGCGCATCGGTCTCCTCGCTCAACCCGAGCGCCGCGCGGTGGCGCGTGCCTAACGATCGATCGAGCAGCGCCGCTTGCGACAGCGGCAGAATACAACCCGCTCCGACTATCGTGTCACCGCGGATTATGACTGCGCCGTCGTGGAGCGGCGAGTACGGGGTGAAAATCGTCGTCAGCAGGTCGGCCGAGACCTTTGCCTGCATCTCCGATCCCGATCGGACGTATTCGTCCAATGGCACCTCGCGCTCGATCGCGACAATTGCGCCAATTCCCGACCTGCTCAGGCGCTCGACGGCGTTGGCTGATTCGTCCGCCACGTCCGTCTCGCCCATGTGCCGAAAGAATCGAAGCATTGGCGACCGGCCGATCACGGAGAGCGCAATTCGCAACTCCGGCGCGAAGAGGATCAATAGAGCAATTGCGCCGTACGTGTACACCAGAGTCAGAAGATACGTGATCATCGTCAATTTCAGCGCTGCCGCGACGGCGTAGGTGAGCAGCAGCACGACGATCCCGATCAGCACTGGTACCGCACGCGATCGATGGAGCAGCAGCAGCACGCGATAGATCGCGTAGCCGACGATCGCGATCTCGAGCACATCGCGCCAGCCGATGCTGAGCAGACGAAGCTGTTCGAGAACGCTCATGACCGCGTACCCACGCGATCACACCGCGCGATTGCCCACGCTACGTCGAGCGCCTGACGACTCGCCGCGACGTCGTGGACCCGAAAGATTCGAGCGCCGCGCTCGAACGCCGCGACATTGGCGCCGACCGTTGGGTACAGGCGCTCGCCTGGCTCGGTGACGCCAGCGATCTCACCCAGGAATCGCTTCCGCGAGACACCGATAACGACTGGATATCCCCATCCGACGAGCTCGGAGAGCGACGCCAACATGCTCAACGAGTGCTCACCACGCTTTGCGAAGCCGATTCCCGGATCGACGGCGATACACTCCTCCGCAACGCCAGCGGTGCGCGCCGAGGTCACGCTCTCGCGCAACTCCGCCAGGACTTGGTCCACCACGTCATCGTAGTTCGCATGTGCGTACGTGCCCATCTCGCTTACGCTGCCTCGGGAATGCATCAGCACGACACCGGCGCCAGCTGCCGCGCAAATCTCGCCCATGCGGGGGTCCAGGCGGAAGCCCGACACATCATTCACAATCTGTGCGCCAACGTCGAGCGCGGCCCGAGCCACGTCCGACTTCACCGTGTCGACGGAGAGCGCCGTCTCGGGAAGCGCCTTCGCAATTGCCGCGATCACAGGGATCACACGGCGTTTTTCTTCCACGCTATCGATCGGCTCTGCACCTTGTGGCCGTGTGGATTCTCCTCCCACATCGATGATGTCGGCGCCTTCCTGCGCGAGGCGATGCGCTTGTATGAGCGCCGCATCGAGCGAAAAAAAGCGACCCCCGTCGCTGAAGCTGTCGGGGGTCACGTTCAGGATGCCCATGACGAGTGGGCGGTCGAGCGAAAGCGACCTGTCCTTCGCCCGCCATGCGGTCGCCTTGCGAATAATTGCTCCTCACTCCCTGCGGGATGCGGAGCGGGGGATGCGGGAACAAACAGCACGCCCCGCGCCCCCGCCGATTATCACGCAGGTGATGGTTCCGGCCCCCCCAGGAACGGCGGCGTTCGACGCGGTTCCAATGCGGGCGTTGGCGTGGGCGTTGGCGTACCGCCAGGCGCGGCACCACTGACTCGAGCCGGAAGCTTCCCGCCCTTGGCGAGAATCCCGATGTCTTCGCGCGTCAGCGTCTCTCGCTCGAGCAGCGCGGCCGCCACAGCGTGCAGCAGTTCAAGATTCTGTTCGAGCGTACGCTTCGCGCGGTCGTACGCCTCACCGATCACGCGCTTCACTTCCTGATCGACGAGCTGCGCCGTCTGCTCGGATACCTCGCGCCGATGCTGTATCTCCCGGCCGAGGAAAAGCTCCTGTTCGTTGTCACCAACGAGCACCGGACCGATCGCGTCCGACAGGCCCCACTGCGTTACGTAGCGTCGCGCAATTGCCGTCGCCTGCTGGATGTCGCTCGCGGCACCCGTCGTCACACGATCTCGGCCGAATATCAACTCTTCAGCAGTGCGACCGCCGTAGCTCATCACGAGCCGGGCCTCGAGTTGTTGGCGCGTGATGGACACGCGATCGTCTTCTGGCAGCGTGAACGCCAAGCCGAGTGCGCGCCCGCGCGGGACGATCGTGACTTTGTGTAAGGGGTCGTTCCCCGTGACCTTCATCGCGCAGATCGCGTGGCCCGCCTCGTGGTATGCCGTTAGGCGGCGCTCGTCCTCCTTCATGACCATGGACTTGCGCTCGACGCCCAGCATCACTTTGTCCTTCGCGTCCTCCAGATCCATCATGTAGATGCGATCGTGGTTGCGACGGACGGCCAGCAACGCGGACTCGTTGACGAGGTTCGCGAGGTCGGCGCCAGCCATGCCTGGCGTGCCGCGCGCGACCGTCGTGATGTCCACGTCGTCCGCGATCGGCTTGTTGCGCAAATGCACCTTGAGGATGCCTTCGCGTCCCTTGAGATCGGGCGCGTCGACGACGATCTGACGATCGAAGCGACCCGGCCTCAAGAGCGCCGGGTCCAGTACATCCGGGCGATTGGTGGCGGCGATAAGAATGACGCCGTCGTTGGACTCGAAGCCGTCCATCTCGACGAGCAGCTGATTCAGCGTTTGCTCACGCTCGTCGTGACCGCCGCCCAAGCCCGCACCGCGGTGTCGGCCGACCGCATCGATTTCGTCGATGAAGATGATGCAAGGAGCGTGGGCCTTTCCCTGCTCGAAGAGGTCGCGCACCCTCGAAGCACCGACGCCCACGAACATCTCGACGAAATCCGACCCCGACATTGAAAAGAACGGGCGGCCCGCTTCACCGGCGACTGCCCGCGCAAGCAACGTCTTGCCCGTGCCCGGCGGACCAACCAGAAGGGCACCTTTGGGCAGACGGCCGCCAAGCTTGGTGAACTTCTGGGGGTCGCGCAGGAACTCGATGATCTCCTGAAGCTCCTGCTTCGCTTCGTCCGCGCCGGCAACGTCGGCGAAGGTCACCTTGGGCGTATCCCCGGTGAGCAGCTTCGCCTTCGACTTGCCGAACGAGAAGGCCTTCGCCCCGCCCGCCTGCATTTGCCGGAAGAGGAACAAGTAGAACCCGATCAGCAGCAACCAGGGCAGGAAATTGACGATGTACGCCGTGATCGATGGCCGAGCATCCTCGGCCTCAATGACGACGCTGTGCTTGGTCAGGCTGTCGACCTCCGCCTGCGCGTTCTCCATTGGCAAACGCACGTTGAACCGCGGCACGTTGCGTCCGTCGTACGGGATCGGCGTCTTGAACTCGCCCGACACGTTCTTGCCCGCTTGGATCTTCACCTTGCGGACGTTGTCCCGGTCGAGCTCGGACTTGTACTGCGTGTAGCTGATGAGCGGAGCCTGATCAGAGCGGGCGCCCGACAATTGGATCAGGGCAACCGGAATGAGCAGGATGAGGAGCCAGAACGAGAGCGTCTTCGAGAGACGGCCCCAGTTCACGTCCTTCTTGGGCTGTTTCGGAGGATTAGTTGCTGGCATCTACTGCAAGCTCGCTATGTACGGAAGGTGACGGAAATTTTCCGCGTGATCCAACCCGTATCCGACCAAGAACTCGTTCGGCGCGTCAAACCCAACAAAGCGAGTCGGGTACCGGAGCTCAGCCGCTACGTGCTTGTGCAGTAACGCGCAGATCTCCACAGAACGCGGTTTCCGTGCCTGAAGAATGTTCATCAATCGGTTCAGGGTTCGCCCAGTGTCAACGATGTCTTCCACCAGGAGAATATGCTTACCCCTCAATTCGGTTTCCGGATCATAAACGAGCTTTACGGTACCGCTCGACACTGTCGAGTCTCCGTAACTCGCCGCAACGAGGAAATCGATCTGAAGCGGACGAAGGATTTCCCGCACCAGATCACTGAGGAATATAAAGCTCCCCTTCAATAGGCCGAGGACGAGCAGATCTCCATCTGGATACGCTTGGGCGATCTCATCGCCCATCTCGCGCACACGTGTCGCGATTTGCTGCTGATTGAACACAATCCGGCGCACCACGCGACCGGATAGTCTAGGATCGGCGATCGAGATAGTCACAGGCGTACATCACAACCGGCCCACCGGACCGTACGGTTGCCGCGTCGCTGCGGCGAACACCAGGAATCCAGACGATCTCGTTCCCGGCGAGGACTACGGGCCACCTCGCACGGATGTGTCCGGAGATACCCGCATCAGATAAAAAGTACTTCACCTTACGCGCAACGAGGCGCTCGCCCTGACGAATTGTCAATCTGTCGCCAGGCCGCCATGCCCGGATGGAAAGTGAGTCCCCGCTCGGTACCGCGAAGCACCAAACATCCCGCGAGGGCGTCGACTCAACCTGAGCAAAAGCCCATCGGTCCCAGGTCATCGGCGGTGCGAGCAGACGAATGGTTTCCTCCGACGCCTCGGTCGCGGTCGTTGCCCGCAACTCGAATTGCGTGCGTGACCGAATGAGCTCCCAACCACCCGAGAGCTGGATGCGACGACCCACCTTTCCTGATTCGGTGAGCTCCACCGCGCGCTGAGTTCCGCGCCGATCGAGGGTGACACCCGCTCGGGATGCGAGCTCTGGCCAAGTGACCCGAAGCGAGCGCCGTGAGTATTTCATCAATTCCGCCGCGCTGACGTCCAATTGTCTCACACCGTTTTCGCACTGGCTCACTTCGAACGGCACCATGCGCTCGACCATCGCGGCAAGATCCCGTCGCCACGCGGCCGCTCGCTCGCCGATCTCGATCAATTCCGCGTCAAAGTCCGAACGCGCACGTACGAGCGCTGGGAGCAGGTCGCGTCGAATGCGATTGCGAAGATGTGCTGAGTGCCGGTTCGTGGGATCGTCGACCCACTTCAGTCCGCGCGCTTTTGCATACGCCTCGAGGTCGGTGCGCCGCACGTCGATCAATGGACGAAGTACGTCGGACGGCGCTCGAAGTCCGGCCAACCCTCTCGCGCCGGCATCACGCATCGCGCGCATCAGAACCGTCTCGACCTGATCGTCGCGAGTGTGCGCGGTGACGATCCTCGCATGCGTCGCGGCTGCAATTGATCGTAAGAACTGCCAGCGCGCCGCGCGCCACGCCGCCTCGCTTCGCGCGACATGATCCGCGCGTCCAACGACGACGGGGATTCCGTAGTCGAGCGCTGATCGCGCGACAAACGCCGCCGCCCGAGAGCTATGCGTTCCCGACGCGTGATCGAACGTCGCGACCATCAGCGCGCAGCGGCGACGTCGGCCGGCGCTAGCAGCCAGATCCAGCAGAGCCATGGAATCCAGCCCACCGGAGACAGCGAGGACGACGCTTCCCGATTGCGGCAGCGCTCGTGTCACCCGCCGCGCGAGTGTCATACTACTTTGCGGTTCGCCCACGCTTCTCTATCTTCCTCGCACCGATGCAACCGGAGCCTCTCGTGGAATCGCATGGTCCGCTTGGAACATTGTGGGTTGGCGTGGCGCTTGGCGCATTTTACATCGCGCTCATCTGGCTGAACACGCTCCTCGGATTCTTTCTCACGCCGCTCTTCCTTATCCCGCAAACGTGGTTGATGGATTTTGTCGCGCGCCGGCGCGGTCGCGGAACAGAACGTCAGATGGAGCGCGAAGCTTCGCGGTGAGCGTGTGATGCTCGGCGATCGCCGCACTCGATGGGACGGGCCTCGCTGCCCGTCCCTTTGTCTTTTCGGCCGCGCCTGTGCCTTTTGCTTCGGCGCCCTGCTCTTTCTCGGATTTCTTACGCGGCCTCTCGCTGCTCAACTCTTCGAGCGGCCTTGGCTGAGCTGGCATACGGTGCACGCGGGTCAATTCGACGTGCACTACCCGTCACGACTCGCGAGCTGGGCGCAATTCGTCGCCGCACGCTTGCCCGCCGTCGATACCGCCGTGACGCGCCTCGTCGGCTACGCGCCTCCGCAGCGCGTCCAAATCGTCATCGAGGACCCGTTCGACATCTCCAATGGCTTCGCGTTCCCGATCCTCGATCATCCGGTGATCGTTTTTTGGGCCTCGCCTCCCGACCCACGCGAGGACATCGGCCAATTTCGGACCTGGGGCGAGATGCTCGCCACGCACGAGTTCGGCCATATTGCCCACCTAACGAGACCCTCGCGCAATCCTTTCACACGAACAATGTGGCATCTCGCGCCACTCGCGGTCGGTCCGATTGCGTATCGATCGCCGCGCTGGGTCATCGAGGGGTATGCGACCTACATCGAAGGCGTCGTCACCGGCACGGGACGTCCACACGGAGTTTGGCGGCCAGCGACATTGCGACAGTGGGCGATCGAAGGTCGCTTGCCTAACTACGCGCAGCTCAACAACTGGAGCGACTTCGAAGGCGGCGATTTCGCCTATCTCGCCGGGTCGGCCTTTCTCGAGTGGCTCGCGCGGCGAAACGGTGATTCGTCCCTTGTCGACGTCTGGCGACGACTCACCGCGCGCGTGAATCGCAGCTTCGATGAAGCGTTCATCGGCGTGTACGGCAATCCGCCCGCCGTCCTTTATGATCGCTTTCGCGCCGAGGTCACGGCCGACGCCGTCGGCATCGACAGCACTCTCACGCGCGTGGGGCTCGTCGAGGGCGAAATGGTGCAGCATCTGGTACGCGCCACCGGCGATCCGACCATCTCCAGGGACGGTAAGCTGGCAGCGCTCGTGCTCCGGCCATTCGGGCTTCTGCCGCGGGTGGTCGTGTGGAGCACGACGCCGGAACCCGACACTCTCGAGAGGAAAGCACGCGAGCGTCTGCTGCGGCGCGACCCGCAGGACGTCCCGGCTCGCCGGATCTATCCGCTGCCGAAGCGCTCGCTCGCAACCCTCATGGCTCGTGACGGCCGAGGATTCGAGGATCCGCGCTGGATGTTGGACGGTAAGCGACTGCTGCTGTGGCGTGCCACCCGGCAGCCTGATGGCTCGCTCGAGCCAGAGCTCTATCTCTGGGATATCGAGCGCCGGAACGTGCGTCGCCTAACGAATCATGCCGGCGTTCGCGATGCCGATCCGTCTCCGGATGGACGACGCGCTGTCGCGCTCCGCTGCCGCGGCGGCCATTGCGATGTCGTGACCGTCGATCTGAGCAGCGGAGCCGTTCGAGTGGTCGCCGCCGGCGACGTACTTACGTCGTACGCCCGCCCTCGCTGGTCACCAGACGGAAAGGCGATCGCAGTCGCGCTCCAGCGCGACAATCGTTGGCGGATAGCTCTGCTCGATGCGAGTGGCAGTCTACCGCGATTCGTCGATCCTGAGGACGGCGCAAATCGCTTCGATCCGTCCTGGCTCGGGCCGACGTCGCTCGTCGTCGTCAGCGATCGCGGCGGAACGGCCGACCTCGAGCGGCTCGATTTCGCCTCCGCCGGCGCACCCGTTGCGCGCGCGCTCACACGCGTGACGGGCGCCGCGATTGCGCCAGAGCCTAACGTCGCCGATGGCTCGCTCTGGTTCCTCACCCTGCATTCTCTCGGCTACGACGTCCGCCGTCTCGCCTCGCCGACGCCGCTCGCCGAGCAGTCGTCGCCGCTCTTCGATTCGCGGCTCATTCCTGTCGTCGTGTCGCCGGGGACCTTCGTGCGAGCGTTCGCGCCGTCACCGATAACGCCGCCTTCGAGCTACGGCGTCGGCCCGCGCACTACGCGCTGGTTTCCCGCGACGAGCATTGGCACGACCGGCCGCGAGGCCACACTCGCGCTCCTCAATACCGATGTCGTCGGACGGTTGTCGATACTTGCTCAGGGCGCGCTCGGAAGTGGAGACGCGTGGCATGGCGGCTCGATGGAAGGAGTTTGGCGTGGCGAACGACCGGAGCTGCATCTCGCCGGCTTCGTCGCACAGAGTGACAGTCGATCGCTCGAACTTCCCGCAGCACTTCCCATCGCGACCGACATTCGCGGTGGCTCCTTCTCGATCGATTATGCGCGCGCCTTCGACGCCTGGGGCGCGCGGCTCAGCGCAGGGGTTTCGCCGGAATGGGTCACGCAGAAACCGCCGCTGCCTATCGAGATCGGCTTCGGGCGCTATCTCGGCTTCGCCGAGGTGCGCGCCGCGTTTCGGCAGATCGGCGACGAGTTCCTTGTATCGGAATCCATGGCGGTGCATGGAACTATAGGACAGACGGCTGGCGATGCGTTCGATCGCGAGCTCGTGTCGGCGGGAGTGCATATTGGGACTGATTACACCATCCCACTCGATCTCAGTGGCAGCTATGGGCGCGTCTCGAGCGACGCGCCCGCATTCGAGCTCTTCAGCATCGGGGGTCTCGCCTCGACACTGACGCCGGCGGCGATCCTGAGTCAGCGGGCGTTCATGCCGGCGTTGCCCGCCACCGTGGCAACTGGCGATCAACTACTCATTTATCGTGCGGCAACGAGCATCGCTGGCCTAACGCCATTTTTTTGGGGCGGAAGTACACGCGTGGGCGTCGAGCGATTCGAAATCTGGCATCGAGTTGCCGGGGTTGATTTCGAACTGAATCAGTCGGCATTGGCGGTTCTCGGTACGCCCACTGCTCGACTCCTGATCGGTGTCGCGTATTCGCTCGATGCGCCGTTTGCAGACCAGACTCGCGCGTACGGGGTCATTTCCTTCCGTCCTTAAGTAGCGGCGAACGTTAGCGAGCAATCCTGCGCGCCCCTTCTTATATTCCGCGCCGACTTGCGACGACCGCAAATCAGCAGTCTGACTGTGCTCACCTCAGCGGCATCTCGAAACGGCGACGCGCACGGTTAGCGAGTGCAATCGCCACGAGCGTCCCACCAACGCTCGCGCCCTTCACCGGAGGATGAACATGCAGCTCCGCCGTGGCTCACGGTATTGGATGGCATTGCTAGTACTCTCAACCTCGAGCGCCGTCGCGCGCGCGCAGGGCTTCGGTCTCAACGAGATCAGCACCTGCGGACTGGGTCGCGGCTACGCCGCTGTCGCGACGGGCTGTCACGACGCGTCGGCGATCTACTGGAATCCAGCAGCAGTGGCGGGGCTCTCCGGCTGGAAGTGGGATCTGGGAGCAGCCGCAATCGCCCTTAACGGCAAGTTCGTTCAGGATACGACATTCCAGACATTCAAGGCGGACGTGGGGACCTCGATCGTCCCTAATGCGTTCGTGACATATCGCAATCCGTCGAGTAAATGGGCGTTCGGCGGCGGCCTGTATGTCCCATACGGCTTGACGTCGCAGTGGCACGACGACTTCCCCGGCCGATTCGAAGCCAAGAAAGCGTCGCTGCAGACGATTTATGTTCAGCCCAATATTGCGTATCAGATCGATTCGAACTGGAGCGTCGGCGGCGGCCCGATCATCGGCCACTCGCATGTCGAGCTCATTCAAGCAGTCGATCTGTCGCAGCAGGTCTTACCGTTCACCGTGGGCGGTAAGTCAGTCACCTTCGCCGCGCTCGGCATCGCGCAGCAAACGGAATTTGCACAAGCGACGTTGAAGGGCAGTGCGTGGGGTTACGGCTTGCATATCGGCGTACAGGGAAGGCTCTCGCCGAACTGGACGTTCGGCGCCCGCTTTATGACACCGATGAGCTTCAAGTATGACAATGCGGACGCGACTTTCTCGCAGGTAGCGACGAATCTCGTGATCCCGGCGGCGATTCCGAATCCGGCAAATCCAGCGGGCCCAGCGCTGGTCGGCGCTGGTGCGCAGGTCGACACTCTCACGCTGCTCAAGGCCGCCTTCGCGTCGGGCGGACCGCTTTCATCGCAGAAGGTGAGCACGAAGATCAACCACCCGGCGCAGTTCCAGGTGGGCTTCGCGTATACAGGATTCCAGAATTGGGAGCTCGAGGCCGACTATGCGCTGATCGCGTACTCGAGCTTCAAGAGTCTGCCGATCACTTTCTCGAATACCGCGACACCGAGCTCGGTGTTGATCGAAGATTACAACAACTCGTCGGCACTCCGCCTTGGGGCGGAGTACAAGTTTACTAACAGCTGGCACGTGCGCGGTGGGTTCGCCGGTGTCACGCGCGCCGCGCCGGACGAGACTGTCACGCCGTTGCTCCCGGAACAGGACCGCGCGAATTACACGCTAGGCTTCACGACGGCGTCGTGGCACAACGTTGTTCTCGACGGCGGCTACGTGCTCGTGACCACGCCAGGCCGGCGCGGCCGCATCGTCGAACGTACGAGCGAGTCGCAGACCGCGGCCCAGCTCAACAGCGGCAAGTATTCGCTCACCGCGAACATCTTCGCGCTGGGCATCAAGAGCGCCTTTTGAACCGTGCTTCGGGGAGACTTCCGAATGACGAATAGAATTCTGCTACGTGGCACGGCGGTGCTCGTCCTGTTCGGCGCCGCCGCGTGCACGGACCACAGCGCCAAAGTCCTTGGTCCGAAGCCGACGCAGGGCAATGGCATCTTCCAGAGCTATGTCGCGTTAGGCAACAGCATCACCGCCGGCTACCAGTCGGGCGGTATCAACGACTCGACGCAACAGCAGAGCTACGCCAAGCTCCTGGCCGGCCAGATGGGCACGCGCTACGCCTACGCGTCGATTGCGAAGCCCGGTTGCCCTCCGCCGATTGATAATTTTAATAACCAGACACGCGTCACCCCGCCGAGCTTCCCGGCGAGCACGAGCAATTCGTGCTTTCTACGCGGCAACACCGTCGCCATTCTCAACAACGTGGCCGTTCCCGGTGCTACCTCGTTCGATCCGGACGCGCCCGCCGGTACGCCATTTTCAAATCTGCTCACCCAACTCATTCTTGGCGGGCAGGATCAGGTGCAGCGCGCGCGTGCAGCCAACCCGACGTTCGCGACTGTTTGGATTGGCAATAACGACGTGCTCTCGGCGGCAGGAAGTGGCTTGCTCACGCCCGTTCCCGGGATCTCACCCGGGCTGACT
>JANWKK010000104.1 GCA_025451425.1 Gemmatimonadaceae bacterium | reverse complement strand
TGGAACCGAGAGCGGTCAAACTCGTTCCGGAAAAGCTCGCACGCAAGCATCATGTACTGCCACTTCAGGAAACGCAGAACGAGATAGTCATCGCCACCAGCGACCCGACGGATTACAACGCCGAACAGGCCGTGCAGTTCACTTCCGGCCGTCGAGTCGTGCAAAGAATCGCTGGCTACCAGGCATTGCTGGATAGCATCAACGCGCACTATTCGCCTGAGCGAGCAATGGAAGGACTGCTCCGGTCGATGGACGTGAAGCTCAGCGAGGTGAAGCTCAGCGAAGTGAAGGTGATCGAAAGTGCCGCCGTGGATCAGGTTGCGGCGAGCGAGGCGGAAGCCGCACCGGTCATTCAACTCACCAACATGATACTGCACGCGGCGATAGCCTCGAACGCCAGCGATATCCACCTCGAGCCAGGACGGCATCAGGGAATCGTGCGGTTCAGAGTCGACGGTGTGATGCGACAGTACATGCAGTTGCCACTCGTCGCACTCACGCGTGTCGTATCGCGAATCAAGGTAATCGCCAAGCTCGACATCGCCGATCGGCTGCGTCCGCAGGACGGGCGCACGCGCATT
Source organism: Gemmatimonadaceae bacterium (assembly GCA_025451425.1). The sequence goes on along the minus strand of JANWKK010000104.1, from coordinate 11,555 downwards.
TCGATTGCCGGTAAGACGTTCGACATGCGCATCTCGACCGTGCCGACGCGTGAGGCTGAGAAGGCGGTGATTCGCATTCTGAACCCGGATACGTCGCGCACACTGGACGATCTTGGTCTTGCGGAGCCGGAACTTGCGCGCCTCAAGCATCTGCTGTCGTTCCGCGAAGGCATCGTCATCGTGACGGGCCCTACCGGTTCCGGAAAGACAACGACGCTGTACGCCGGAGTTCGCGATCTTGCCGGTCAGGCAATCAACATCATGACCGTCGAAGATCCGGTCGAGTACGAACTTCCCGGTGTAACGCAGATTCAGATCGATCCCAAACGCGACGTGACGTTTGCCTCCGCGCTGCGGGCGATACTGCGTCAGGATCCCGACGTTGTTTTCGTTGGCGAAATTCGCGACGACGAGACTGCAAAAATTGCACTGCAGGCGGCAACCACCGGCCACCTCGTACTATCAACGCTTCACACCAACGATGCTGTCGGCGCGATCCAGCGATTGATCGACCTCGGACTCGACCGCTCGGCCCTCGGGCCGTCACTTCGCGGCGTCGTCGGCCAGCGACTGATCCGGAAGCTCTGCCCGGTCTGTTCAATCGCACAGCCCGAAGAGCGCGATCCGAGGACAGTGCGGCTTGAACGTGCATTCCGCGTGAAACAGACTCGCCGCGCAATCGGTTGCAAGGAGTGCGGCGAAACCGGCTACCTCGGCCGCATCCCCCTCGACGAGGTGCTGGTCAACGACTCCGATTTCCAGGAACGGTTGGTCAACAGTGCGACCTCGGTGGATCTGCAGCGGTCAGCCGAGCGCGGCGGCATGCGGCCGATTCGTGACGTTGCGCTCGCACATGTCGTAGTCGGTGACACAACACTCGCCGAAGTCGAGCGGGTCCTTGGCGATGGTGAAGGGCCAGTCGAGCGCACGGAGGAACGTCCGCGAATTCTGGTGGTCGACGACGATCCAGTGACGCGCGAACTCGCCGTTGGCGTGCTGAAGGCATCCGGATTCACGGTCGAGCACGCGACCGATGGTCAGGCTGCGATAGATATGCTGGCGCACGATCCGCGTTATTCTCTCGTGACGCTCGATCTCCACATGCCGCGGCTCGACGGGATCGACGTATTGCGCCACCTGCGCTCGTGCGCACCAACGTCCGGATTGCCGATCGTCGTATTGACGAGCACGGATTGCGAGGAGACGGAAATCGAACTGATGAATGCAGGCGCGGACGATTATCTCCGCAAGCCGCTCGACCCAGCGCGCTTCGTCGCACGAGTGCGTGCAGTCCTGAGGCGCGCCGCTAACTAAGTCTGCGCGCAATTCGCGCGCGTGAGTTGTCTGGCTGGCTTCAGATTGTTTCTGGAGCCGCGTATTCGCCAGACTTGCCGCCACTCTTTCTGAGAAGGCGAACGTCGCCGATCACCATCGCGCGATCGACGCTCTTCGCCATGTCGTAGATTGTTGTGAGCGCGACGGTGACGGCCACGATCGCTTCCATCTCGACGCCGGTAACGCTCGTCGCGACCGCAGTCGATTCCACACGCACGCCGGGGACGGAATCGTCCAGGTACACGACGACGTCGACGTGCGACAGTGCTACCGGGTGACACAGCGGAATCAGATCCGACGTCCGCTTGGCGGCCATGATCCCGGCGATTCGTGCAACGCCAAGTACGTCGCCCTTGCCGATCGCGTTATCGCGGACGGCAGCGAAGGCGTCGCGCGTCATCCTGATACTTCCCGCAGCGGTTGCTTCGCGTCGCGTCTCCGGTTTCACGCTCACGTCGACCATGTGAGCTTCGCCGGACGCGTTGGTATGTGTGAGGCGAGCGTCTTTCATGCAGGGACTCCTTGCAAGGCATCCATGAGAACCGCGGCTGTGAGCTGCGGACTCACATTTCCATCCGCGCGCGACTGCGCCTCGGTCACTGCGATCGTCGCACGGGCAGCAGCATAGGCCCCGGTTGTATCTCCAGCAGCAATAGCATCGTCGGTGCGCTCGCGCAAAAGGATGTTCAACTCTACGAGCATGTCGCTGAACGCGCCGCGTGCTCCGGCCGATCCGTGTGCGAGCGCTGTGGCGTACCGCGCCGGCCCGCGCGTCAGAGACGCATCCAGCAACTTGAGTGCCGCCGCACGCGCGGCCGAGATCGCGGCGCTGGAGAGAAGATCGCCGGGCGCGCCGCGCGCCAGTGCAACGCGCTCAGCGTCACCGCGCGGAAGCGCGAGCGAATCGAGCGCAGTCTTCACCTCCGGTTCGCGTATGAACGCGAGCACTTCGGTATCTGTGAGCGACGCACAGCGGATACTCATGACGCGAGAACGGATCGTCGGCAGCAAGGAGCCTGGCTCGCTCGAAGTGAGCAGGATCGTGGTGTCAGCCGGCGGCTCTTCCAGCAGCTTCAGGAATGCATTTGCTGCCTGATCCGCACCTTCCTGCGCGACCATTCGCTCGGCGTCGCCGACAATGAAAATTTTTCGCCGACCCATCGATGGCGACATCGCTGCCTTTCCAACGATGGTGAGCGTCGTCGCAAGGAAAATTGCCTCGCTACCAGATGGGCGCGGGTACAAACCATGCGCCTCCCTTCGTTCGCTGCTCGCCTCCGCCAGATCGTCGATAATGTCGTCTGGCGTCGCATTCGCATCGAGGCGCGGCCTCGGGTAGACCCAGAATACATCCGGATGGCGCAGGTCAAGCACGCTCCGGCATGGCATGCAGGCTCCGCATGGCCTGTCATCACGTTCGCAAACAAGCAGTTGCGCGAGCCAGAGGGCGAGCCGCTGCTTACCGACTCCACGTGAACCCTCGAAGAGCGTGGAACCCGGTAGAGAACCGGACTCGAACATTCGGCGAAGGCGCCGGCGGATCGAGTCGTGACCGTGGAGCGGGACAATCGGCATCCGCGAAATATGGCACGATGTGTGACGTTACAAACCACTGTACATTCACTATGAAGCTGTTCAATCGGGAGGTTATACAGATGACAACAGGAACACTTGCCGGTCGCCGCGTTGCATTTCTCGCGACCAATGGCGTCGATCACGCCGAGTTTGCGCAGCCATGGACCGCGATTACCGAGGCCGGCGCAAGAGCGGAGCTCGTCTCGCTCCAGCCCGGCGAGATTCAGGCAGTTTCCAAGGGCGAAAAGGCGGGCACGTTCAAGGTCGATCGTTTGGTTGCCGATGTGTCCGCACGCGACTACGACGCGCTCGTCCTGCCGGGCGGGCTGAAAAATCCCGATACGCTTCGAATGAATCCGGCTGCCGTGGCATTCGTTCGATCATTTGTGGAATCGGACAAGCCTGTTGGTGCGATCTGCCATGGACCGTGGCTACTCGTCGAGGCGGACTGCGTCCGTGGTCGAACGCTTACCTCGTATCCAAGCCTGCAAACAGATATTCGGAATGCGGGTGGAGATTGGGTAGACCGAACCGTGATCTCGGATCAGAAGCTGGTAACCAGCCGAAATCCGAGCGACCTGCCCGCGTTTTGCTCGGCGTTGGTGGACACGATCGCTCACTCGATCGAGGAACGAACGCTTGATCGGATGATCGAGCAGAGCTTCCCTGCGAGCGATCCGGCGCCGGGTCCTTCGGCGCTCTAGCTGCCGACGTGCGACCCTGTGGGGTGGTGAGTGGGGCGCGGACGGATTGGCGTACGCTTTATGGCAAAAAGTACTTGACATGAGCCGTATCCGAGACGAGACTTCAAACCAAGGACCAAGGTCCTTCCCATCCGCGATGAGCCGCCAGGCGAGCCACCCGCGCTTCACGCGCGCGCGATGGATAACCTCGCCTTCATTCGCTCCACGATGGAAAACGCTGGAGCTTTCACCGCCGTTTCCGGATGGGGAATGGTGATCGTCGGTATCATGGCCATTGCCGCGTCGTTCGTCGCCGCAGTGCAGTCAACGACCGCACGATGGCTTGATGTCTGGCTCGCGCTCGCCGCCGCCGGTATCGTCATACAGCTCTGGGCAAGGCTCGCCAAGGCGCGCGCATCCGGGATACCGCTGCTGTCCGGGCCCGGGCGCAAATTCGTCCTTGCTGTCTCGCCGCCGCTTCTCGCCGGCGCGGTTCTCACCGTCGTGCTCCAACGTGCCGGTATGGCCGCCGTCCTGCCCGGCCTCTGGCTGCTCCTGTATGGCGCTGCTGTCGCCGCTGGCGGCGCATTCTCGGTTGAAATCGTCCCGGTTATGGGACTTTGCTTTCTCGCTGCCGGTGCGCTAGCGCTCTTCACACCGCTCGCATGGAGCGACTGGATACTCGCCATTGCGTTCGGAGGTTTTCACATCGCTTTCGGCATTCCGATCGCGCGGAGGTACGGTGGCTAAGACAGGCCGCGCAGGCTCCAAGGCGCGCACGCAGGCGGATGCGCAGGCCGCAACCGGTCGTATCTCGCCGGCGCCACTCGCGCCGGTGAACGGTCGCGCAGTCGATCCCATTCCGGCTGCGTTCGATCGTCTGATTCACGAACGCTTGCGTCTCGGCATCGTGAGTGCGCTCGCTGTAAACGACGTGCTGAGCTTCAACGAGCTCAAGACTCTGATGCGGACGACCGACGGGAATCTCAGCGTACACGCGCGGAAACTCGAAGACGCCGACTACATCACCTGCACCAAGACGTTCGAAGGTCGTGTACCGCACACGCAATACTCTCTGACTCCAACCGGGCGAGCCGCGCTCGCGCGATATCTGGACCACATGGAAGCACTGATCCGCGCCACTCGGGAACGATAGCCCGTGCGCTCTCACATAAACTCCGATTGCGCCGGTGCGTCGACCGACACCCGCGCAAATAACATCGTCGACAGCAAGCTGCACGTAGCAATAATCATGGACGGAAACGGGCGCTGGGCCACCGCACGCGGACGCCCGCGTACCTCCGGACATGTCGTCGGCGCGCGAGTGGTTCGAACGATCGTCGAGAGTGCGGAAGATGCCGGCATCGGGACTCTCACGCTCTACGCGTTCTCAGCGGACAACTGGAAGCGACCGACGCGTGAGGTGAGCATGCTGATGCGGCTCTTCAGACGCTACCTGCTCTCCGAAATGGATCGCTGCGTCCAGAACGGTGTGCGCATGAGGATCATCGGTCGGAGAGACAGGATCCCCGCGGAACTACGTCGAACAGCCGAAACGGCGGAGGAGACGACGCGCGGTGGACTGCGCCTCGAGCTCCGTATCGCGCTGGACTATTCGGCCCGCGACGCGATGTTAATGGCCGCGGAGCAGTGCGGCGGTCGGCCGCTCACGCGCGATACTTTCGTGAGAGCAATGAACGAGGCGACGCATGCCGGCCCGGTCAGGGACGTGGATCTGCTCATTCGCACTGGGGGTGAGCAACGGCTCAGCGATTTCCTGCTCTGGGAATGCGCGTACGCCGAACTCTACTTCACCGACCGCATGTGGCCGGAATTTTCGCCAGCAGATCTTCTTGCGGCGGTGCGCGACTTTCATGCTCGCGACCGACGTTTCGGAGGCGTGCAGGAGACGGTGGCCGCAGCAGGGTAAACATCTAACGAAACCCTCATGCGCAAGGCGGTAGCAGGATCGCGCGTGACGCGCTAAGATCACTTTCATGCTCCGCTTGTCCCTGCGGTCGAATGTCGTAGCCGCATATTTATCGGCGCTGATGGTTTGCGGCATCGGCTGGCTTGCATTCCATAGCTTCGACCAGGCGACTACGACTACCGCGCGCTCCCGGCGTGCGCTCAGCGTAATGGATGCGGTGCGCACTGTAGGTGACCGGATGCGAGACGCCAATGTGGCGGAGCGAGATCTGGTTGCCACCGGTGATGCTGAATACGTGGCGGCCTACACGGCGGCGGCCGCCGATGCGCAACACGCGCTGTCTAACCTTCGTGAGATCGCGACGCCGTTCGCTGGCGTCGAGCCGCGTGTCGATTCGCTCGGATATTTCGTGCACCTCAGACTCGCCGAGCTTGACGGGATCGTGCACATGCCGCGCCTCCCCGACGCAAAAGCGGGCAGGGACATCATCGTTTCGCAACGCGCAAACGAATCCGACCAGAAGATCGATCAACTCCTGACGTCGATCGCCGCGGGAGTGGAGCGAGCCGGCGCGGGCGTGGATGCTTCCGCTCGTGCACGCCGGAGCATCCTCGCACTTGCCGCGGCGCTCACTGCGATATTCGCTGTCCTGCTCGCACTGTTCGTCAACGCCATGCACGCACGCAACGTGCGCGCGCAACGACGCATGACCGAAGAGATGGAGAATCAGGCGCTACAGCTCCAGTTCCAGGCGAGGGAATTGACGGCGACGAATCGCGAACTCGAAAATGCGACGCGCGAAATGTTGCGACAGACGGTCGAAGCCGAACGGAGCGAGACGCGGCTTGCGGGAATCCTCGGCTCCGCCACTGACGCTGTGGCCTCGTTCGATGACGAGGGACGAATCGTTTATTTCAATGCGGCAGCGCATCGTCTATTTGGTCTTGACGAAATGATGATTCCCGGCGCGCATGTTCTGACCGTCGTCGCCGGTCGAAGCGTCACGGCGTTCGAGGAGCGGATGCTTTCCGCGCGGCGATCCGCGCATCTTGGGGCCGCAAGCCCCGAAGTCTGGGATACGCTTGTGGTACGACCGGACAGTAACGAAGTACCGGTCGAGATCTCCATGGCGTACGCGCGAACTGGAAAAGATGGATTGTTCACCGCGGTTCTGCGCGACGTGACGCGTCAACGCCAGTTCGAAGAAGAATTTCGCCAGGCGCAAAAGATGGAGGCGGTTGGCCGGCTCGCTGGCGGAATTGCGCACGATTTCAACAATCTTCTGACCGTGATCGGCGCTTCCAGCGATTTCCTGCTCCATGATCTGCGTGATCATCCGACGTCGTTGTCGGCAGACGTGAAAGAGATCAAGGCCGCTACGAGCCGCGCAGCTTCGTTGACCCGCCAGTTGTTGGCGTTCAGCAGACGTCAACTGGTACAGCCGCAGCTGCTCGATCTCAATGCAGTCGTACGGGAAATGGAGACGATGCTTCGCCGGCTGATTGGCGAGGATACCCGACTCATCACGGAATACGCGGACGACGTTGGCATGGTCAAGCTGGATCGTGGCCAGCTCGAGCAGGTAGTGGTCAATCTCGTTGTGAATGCTCGCGATGCGATGCCGGGTGGCGGGACGGTGCGCCTATCCACTGGTATCGAACGGAGCGAACCGGATGATCCATCGCTAACCGCAGCCGAATGCGTCACGCTCGGTGTCGCGGATTCCGGTGTCGGAATTGACGAGCAGGCGAAGGCGAGAATCTTCGAGCCGTTCTTCACGACAAAGGAAAAGGGAAAGGGGACGGGGCTCGGTCTCTCCACGGTGTATGGTATCGTCAAGGCGAGCGGCGGCGACATCGTCGTTGAAAGCAAAGTCGGTTCAGGCACTGAATTCCGGTTGAAATTCCCGCGCATCGACGAGAGCGTCGTTGCCGCACCCGCCGAGTCGGTCGCGTCGGATTCGGCTCGCGGATACGAGACGGTTCTGGTCGTGGAAGATGAGGAGCCCCTGCGTCGCCTGACGCGTCGGATTCTCGAGTCCCGTGGCTACACCGTGCTCGATGCCGCCGATGGAGAGGAGGCGATCCGGCTGCTCGCGTCCGCGCCGTCGAGAGTCGACCTTGTGCTCACCGACGTCGTAATGCCGGGAATGAGCGGGAGAGAGCTGGTCGAGCGCCTGCTACCAGTCTATCCCTGGCTTCGGGTACTGTTCATGTCCGGATACACCGAGGACATGATGCTCCAACACCGCGTCTCCGAGTTGGGAATCGCACTCGTAGAGAAGCCGTTCACCCGGGACGATCTGGCGCTGGCCGTAAGGAGTACCCTCGATCGATCCGGCGCGGCTGCCGAGGTCGTCTGATCGGACTGGTCCGACCGCACGGCCCGTAGGGTGTCCATCGACTTTGCAGCAGATTGGCCCGGAGTCCCGTACTTTCGCTGACGGGCAAAGCGGAGGCCGGCCAGTAGGCCGGTCCGGCTGACCCTGCGGTATTCCTCCTAACCGAACGGACAATGCATCTCTCACGATGGCATCGGATTCTCCCGCTCACTGCCGCGGCGCTCGCGGCGCCCCTTGCAATGCAGGCGCAAGCAACGTCGGCCGCAACGTCGGCCGCAACGTCGCCCGCACCGTCGGCTTCCGAGCTTGACGCGGGTTCGCTTGCCGGTTTCAAGTGGCGCAATATCGGACCTGCGAACGTCGACGGACGCGTAACAGCCATAGCCGGAATCCCATCGCCGTCCAAGACGTACTATGTCGGAGCTGCTGCCGGTGGTCTCTGGAAGACAACGAATGCCGGAACGACGTTCGAAGCGATCTTCCAGAACGAACCGGTGAGTTCTATCGGCGACATCGCCATTGCGCCGTCAGACACGAACGTCGTGTACGTGGGGACCGGCGAGGCCAATAGTCGTAATTCCATCACGCCCGGCGCCGGTATCTACAAGTCCACCGACGGCGGACATACGTGGAAGTACAGTGGCCTTCGCGAGACCGAGCAGATCGGCCGCATCGTCGTTGATCCCAGGGACGCCAACATTGTCTACGTCGCTGCGCTCGGTCACGCATGGGGGCCGAACAAGGAGCGCGGTCTCTACAAGTCGACGGATGGCGGAGCGACCTGGACAATGAGCAAGTTCATCAGCGACAAGGCCGGCTTCGTCGATGTTGCCATGGATCCGTCCGATCACAACACACTTTACGCTTCGAGTTGGGAGCGTGTGCGTGGTCAGTATTTCCTTAATAGTGGTGGACCGGGCAGCGCGTTGTGGAAGACGACCGACGCGGGTGCTACCTGGAAGGAGGTAAAGGGCGGCGGTTTTCCGGCAACGATGAAAGGACGTATCGGCATCGCAATTGCCGCAAGCAATCCGAAGGTCGTGTACGCACTCGTCGAAGCCGACTCGCTTCCGAATCCTGTCAAGAGCACGAGCACGAAAGGGCGCCAGAAGCTTCAGAACGGGCTGTATCGTTCCGCTGATGCTGGCGCGACGTGGACCAAGATGAACGATCACGACGAGCGTCCATTCTACTATTCGCAGGTCCGCGTTGATCCTCAGAATCCGAATCGCGTCTACTGGTCTTCGACCCCTGTCAATTTCTCCGATGACGGCGGAAAGACTGTTCGGAATGCAACTCAGGGGATTCACGTCGATCACCATGCAATGTGGATCGATCCGAACGATGGCGCTCACTTTGTCGTTGGTGACGACGGCGGTATTTCACAGACGTGGGATCGTGGCGGCAACTATGATTTCATAAACACGCTTCCGATCGCACAGTTCTACGCCGTGAGTTATGACATGGCAGTTCCGTACCGTGTCTGCGGTGGATTGCAGGACAACGGATCATGGTGCGGCCCGAGTCGCCGGAAGTCCGGCTCGATCACGAACGCGATGTGGTTCGTGGTTGGCGGCGGCGACGGCTTTTACACTGCGCAGGATCCGACAGACCCCAATACCATCTACGCGGAGTCGCAGGGCGGCGGTGTCGGACGTATGAACTTCGCGACCGGCGCGCGCAGTCAGATTCGCAAGCCATCATATCGCGATAAGTATCTCGCATTCGAAGACTCGCTCGTAGTAACGCGCGGCGACACGACGAAACCGGAAACACCTGCGATGAAGCGGAGACTCGCGGAGCTGCGCACGCAGCAGCGCGATGATTCTGTCGCAAACGACATGCGCTTCAACTGGGAGGCGCCATACTTCATATCGCCGCACGCCTCGTCGACGATCTACATGGGCGGCAATCGCGTCCTCAAGTCGCTGGATCGCGGCGACCACATGTTCCCGATTTCGCCGGATCTCTCGACAAAGGATACGACCAAGATCAGGATCAGTACCGTTACGACCGGTGGTATCACCGTTGACGCGACGGGCGCCGAGACCTACGGCACCGTAACGTCGCTCGCCGAGTCGCCGATTCGCGCCGGCCTGCTTTACGCCGGCACTGATGATGGCAACGTATGGATGACTCGCAACGATGGCACGACATGGGAGAGTCTCACCGGCCGTTTCGCCGGCGTCCCGAAGGGCACTGACGTCAGCCGGATCGAGCCGTCGGCATTCGATTCTGCCACGTTCTACGTGACATTCGACAATCACGAGCGGAACGATTTCACGCCATACGTCTTCGTCACGACTGATAACGGCAAGACATTCCGTTCGCTGTCGGCTGGCATCCCAACCGATGCGCCGAACTGGGTACGAGTGATCCGCGAGGATCCAGTCAACCGCGATCTTCTGTTCCTTGGGACCGATGTTGCAGCGTACGTGTCGCTGGATCGCGGTGCGCACTGGCAGCGCTTCATGACAGGAATGCCGACGGTGCCGGTATACGATCTCAAGATTCAGCCTCGCGATCACGAGCTGATCGCCGGCACCCATGGTCGCAGCATCTGGATCGTGGACATCGCCCCGCTCGAGCAGATGAAGGACGCAGTGGCGCGCGGCACGGATACGCACTTCTTCGCCCCGTCCACGGCCTTCCAGTATGGAGAGCCGCCGGTAGAGGGACAGGAGACCGGCCACAAGGTATTTGAAGGGACCAGTGTTCCGTACGGCGCTGAATTCGCGTATCGGGTCGCACCCGGTGTGCGCGATTCGGTGAAGTTCACTGTCACGAACGCCGCGGGCGATACGCTCGCTACGGTGAACGGGGCACGTCCTTCGCGTGCAGCGATCAATCGGGTTTATTGGGATTTCCGTACGCGCTCAGCGCCAACGCCGCTCTCGCCGGCGCAGCATCGGGACAGCGTACGCTACATCGCACGGATCGACTTCGTGATCGACTCGATGACGAAGGCAGGCGGAAACGCGGCTACACTCGGTCGAATCAAGGAGCAGATGCTCTCTGGCGGCGGTGGACGCGGGTTCGGATTTGGGCGACCGGAAGCGACCGGTGCATTCGTCGAGCGTCCGGGTGAGTCCGCGGCGCCACGCCCAGCAGGTACTGGCCAGGGCGCGGCGGCTGACACAAGTGGTGCGGCGCGTCGCGGCGCGGGACGTGCCGGTGGTCGCGGCGGTGCTGGCGGTGCCGAGCCGGCAATCGACCCGACGCAGATGCGTGAGATTGCACAACTCGTCCGGATCCCGGGTAGCAGCTATCCGTCATTCGGGCGTGGCGGCGGTGGACGTGGTGCAGCCGCGATGGCAGGCACCGGCGACTATCTGGTTACCATGACGGTAGGAAGCCATGTCGAGCGTCAGACCGTCCACGTCCAGCGCATGCCTGGGCTGGATGACGACACGAACGGCGGTTTCTTCAATGAAGAGGGGAATGACGACGGCAACCCGTAGGCAAGTCCGGTAGACCGCCATCTGTGTGGATGGAGGGATGGGGGGATCTCGGTCATGAGACCGGGATCCCCCCTCCGCTGTTTTTTGCGATTTTTGGGGGGTTGCGCATTCCCAAAGCGCCCGTAAATTACTAAGTGCGACGCGTGCATTCGTGTACGACAAGTTCCCATACATCTTGGAGCCTGGTATTGCAGGCTCCTTTTTGTTGCCCGGCGTTGCAGTCAGACGAG
>JANWKK010000103.1 GCA_025451425.1 Gemmatimonadaceae bacterium | reverse complement strand
CGGAACTCTCATCCCTGTTGAACGGTCTGAGCGGATCGGGATCGTCGCCATCGGACGCGCTGTCGTTGCTCTCGCAGTTCGAAGGCACCCCGAGCGGGACCCCGCACTCCGCGTCTGACATCGCGTCGTTGCTGTCGAGTCTGCAAGCACCGAAGAGCGGCACCGCCTTCGACGCCGCGGGCTGACGGCTCACTCCGCGATTGCGCGGTACAACCGGCGATCGTACTCGATGTGCGAACACGACGGTCGTTGTCGGCTGATCGTTAGTCCGAACTCTGGGTCGGTCGCGCGATCGCGATCACTCGAACAAGCACGACGATGCCGATCGTCAGCGCGACGATGCCGGGTACGAGAAGAAGATGCGGCGAGTCTCCGTCGCGGCCCGGGACGTAGTGCGGGAGGTCGTTTGCGTCTCGCGTGAGGTAGAGGGCTGACGCCCAAAAGCACACGCCGCCTCCGACGAGCGCGGCAACGTGTGGCGGTCCCGCGATCTTGAACTCGATGCGATTCGCGATGACGCATTCGATCGCCAGAAGGAACATCCCGAGTCCGACGAGCAGCAGCGACCAGCCGGAGCTCTCGTGTAGAACAACGCGAACGCCACCAACGACGACGGCCGAGGAGCCGACGGCGATATGAAACCCATCCACTCTGCTCCACGCAGACAATGTCACCTCCGAGAGCGGCTCGCCGCCGCTTCACACGTTACCAATGCCCGTCTTTGTCATTCTCCATCGAACGTACCGGGAGAGCCATCAAGAACTCAGTAAGGACTCGGTAAGCGCGCCCTGGGTTGCAGAGACATCGGATTCGGCCCGGACGCATCATTGAGCGAGCCAACAGGGAGAAGTCGGGTGCGGCCGGCCGGCGCCACCTCGAACTCGTCACTGTCGTCGCGATCGTCGAGACCGGCGTGCGAAGGAGTCGAACGAAGGAACGGATGCGAAGAACATGAACCCCGCGAACGCCGAGCACGCGATCGAGCCCCGACGATGCCACGCGTGTTCGGCTGGAGCGCTCGCTGTCGTGGCCTTTGCTCTGCGGCTCGGACCACTTCTTTCCCATCGTGACCTGGGCTTCGAGGACGGGGTGTACGGCGCATCCGTCGTCGGCATGCGACACGGACTGGTGCCGTATCGCGACCTGTTCTCGTCACAAGGCCCGTTGCAATACCCGCTGCTCTTCGCGGGAGATGTCATTGCATTCCATGCGTGGATTGGCCCACGCGTCGTACCCGTGCTCGCAGGAATCGCGACGCCGATCGCGGTCTGGGCCATCGCGCGCCGCCTGAATGCCTCGACAACGGTCGCGGTTGTCGCGGGCCTCCTCGTCGCGACGTCGGGCTCGATGCTCTGGACGACCGGACCCGTAACGGCGGACGGCCCGGCGCAGGCCTTCACGGCAGCGGCGATCTATGCTGCTCTGCTGTGCCGATCGCGGCCGGCGATCTGGCGCGCCGTGCTTGCGGGATCACTCCTTGGCGCCGCACTCGCGACAAAGCCTCTGATGTTTCCCGTCGTCGTCCCAATCGCGATCTGGATCGGTGCGGCCCATCGGCGATCATTGATCGCTGCGACCGCAACCGCGGCCGCGGGCCTTTGGCTCGTCACTGCGTTGCCCTTCGGGCTGTCGCGCGTGATCGACCAGTCGATCGTGTTCCATCTTGACAAGCATCGGTCCGCAACACCTCTCGCTCAGTTCGAGACGATGGTCGCGACGCTGCTTTCCCGCGACATCATCGTCGTCGTCGCCGTTGCGTTCGGTCTTCTCGCGTCGGTCGCTCGTCGAAAGTCGGCACAGGTCCGAAACCGCGACGCCACCATCATCGGCATTTGGCTCGTGCTCGTTGCCTGCTTGCTGGTCCTCGAGAATCTGACCCTCCCAGCTCACGTCGCGACGCTCGTCGTTCCGCTTGCCCTGCTGTTCGCAGTAAAACCCGCGCCGCTCCGCGCGTTGGCCATCGCGTGCATCGCACTCATCCCACTGCAAACCGTGCAGGTCGACACCATCCTGCTTCCTGGCCCATACCACGGCGCGTCCGAGGCAGTCGTCGATGCCCTTCAGGCGACACCTCCACGTTCTCGAGCGATCTCGGACGCGGCTGGGTTCGTCTGGGAAGCCGGAAGAGGCACGCCCCGACTCATGAACGATCCTTCGAATACGCGCATCGAGACCCATCGCCTCACGACCGCAATGGTCGCGAGCGGCGCTGCCTCACCGAACACGTGCGCCGTCATCATCTGGTCGTATCGTTTCGCAACCGACTTACCGGGGCTGCGCGAACACCTTCGCCGTGAGCACTTTCAGCTCGAGCTCAACTTCGCGCCGGACAAGCAGCTGTGGGAGAGACCCGAGTGCCGGCCCAGAGCGCACTCGTGACCTGTATTGGTTTCGAGCCTCTCGAAGAATCGTGGCGACCCGATGTGTGCGGATCGATCCCGAGAATGAACACGAACGCCTCCTCCCACCCAAAGAGAACGCCGCGGCCGGCATTCCTGATGTGGGATGCCGTTCCTGTTTCTTAGACGAATTCTTGGACGCGATCGCGTGCGCAATCCTCCTCCCCTCCCCCAACGCGCAAGTCAGACCGGATAGCGCGGCAGTACACCCACATCGGTCGGTACCACGCGCAGTGCGTGAGCAGCGTGCTCGGCGCGCGAACGGCGCTCGACGACTTCGACCTCGTTGACACTCAACACAACGCCCGTCCACATTCCGCAGAAGAGCCCGGCAAGCATGCCAACGCCCGCGCCCGCAACAATCGGCATCACAACTGACACGCCGGCGATCGTGGCGGCGAGCGCAACGAGACCTGCGAACAGCAACGCGCAGAGAGGCACCGCGACGAGCGTCGCTATGACGATGCGGCGTGTCATGTTGTGCGCAAGCTGTTCGCAACGCGCGATGTCTCCGGAGCGGTCGCGTTCGGCGACGAGAGGCTTCGGCCGGGCGACGATTTCGTCACGCTCGTTCTGTTGTATGGCGACCATGGGGCGGCTCCTGGTTCCTATTATCTCTAGTCAATACTAGTAGTAATCGGAGGCGGGAGACGGACCCGGACAGAATGTTGAGCGACGTGGCCGTCCACGGTGGCATCGGAGCCCGATTCGAGGGCCCCGATGAGCGCTTCGGGTCAATCTGGGGCGCGTCGGGCACACCTCAACGTCGACCCAAGCGGGCGGGTCGCCGCCCGGGCCGTGAAAGGTCCGTATTTTCTCTACACTGGAGCAGAACAAGCCGAACGGTAGGAGTGTCATCTTGCGCGAACACGATGCGGAGCCGTCTCTCCAGGAGCAAGCACGCGCGCTGGGCGATCCGACGCGATACGCGATCTTCCGTTACATCGCCGACGCGTCCGAACCGGTCGACGTCGCCGAGATGACAGCGTATTTCGAACTCAACCACAACGCGATTCGCCAGCACCTCGCGAAGCTCTTGGATGCCGAGCTGGTCGTCGAGGAGCAAGGGACGCGCGCCGGACGGGGGCGCCCGCCGTTCAACTACCGCATCGATCCGGGCGCAGACAGCCGGTGGGGTGCCACCGGTCCCTACGAACGACTCTCGCTCCGCTTGGCCGAGATGGGTCGGACGGGCGAGTCACCGGAAGTGGTCGGTCGGCGCGCGGGCCGCAAGCTTCGCGGCTTACCAGACGACCCGGTCGAGGCCATCGTGGGTGCGATGAACAGTCAGGGCTTCGACCCGGAAGTTCGCGGGCGGGGGAAGCGTATCGATGTCGTGCTGCGCACCTGTCCCTTCGAGACCACGGCGCTCGCCGATCCCGACACCATCTGTTCGCTTCATCTCGGGATCGCAGAAGGCGTTGCAGAGTTGGCCGGCGGGCAGCTGGTGATCGACGACCTCGTGCGTCACGATCCGCGTCGGGCGAACTGCCGGCTGCGGATGCGCGTCGCACCGAACGAGCGATCACCAGAAGCATCATGAGCAGCAACCGCAGGCATTCGATCCGCTCCAGCCCGGCTCGGCCGACGCATCCGAAGATCCCCGGGTTGGTGCTAGCCCTGGCTGTCGTCATCTTGATCCTTGGCCTTGCGTCGATCAGTACGTTTGGCGCGCACTGACCCAGTGGCGGCATTCCGACGCCTTCCGATACGACCTCCGCGCTCGCTCAGGCGCTTTATTTCTAGTATTCTCTAGAGATACGGCGTCCGAATGAGGAGCGCGAGATGGTTGCCGGCGGTCAATCGGGAGACCCAAGTGTGTGGCGCGCAGGCTTGGTTTCACTCGTACTCATCTCGCTGCTGACAAGCCTCATGAGCCTTGGGTTCCTTCTCAACAAGGGGAACGTGAAAAGCACGGCGACCGCATCCGACACACCTCCCGGCCCCGCGTTCGACTTTGGCGCAGATGTCGCAAAAGACTTCGTTGCGCGGGATCCGAATGCGCCGAAGCCAAGTTCCGCGCCGCCGGGAACGGTGCACAAGGTGACCTTCGACATCATCGAACGACAAGTGGAGATCGCGCCGGGCGTGTCTCAACTGATGTGGACGTATAACGGTCAGGTGCCGGGGCCAGTTCTCCGCGGCAATATCGGCGACACGTTCGAGATCACGCTGGTCAACCACGGTGCGATGATCCACTCGATCGACTTCCACGCGAGCAAGGTTGCACCGAACGTCACGATGCGGATGATCGCTCCCGGAAGCAAGTTCGTCTACAAGTTCACCGCGACCCATTCCGGCATCTTCATGTATCACTGCGGAACGCCACCCGTCCTGCAACACCTGGCGATGGGAATGTACGGCGCGATAATCATCGACCCTCCGAATCTCCCGCCCGTCGATCACGAATACGTCTTCGTGCAGTCCGAGCTCTACCGGGAAAGCGACCCCTCACAGCCGGTCGACTTCAACAAACTGCTCGCAGCACGCTGGGATGGCGTGGTCTTCAACGGCTACGTGAACCAGTACACCGATCGCCCGATTCGTGTTGCGCCCAAGGAGAAGGTCCGTGCGTGGGTGATGGATGACGGACCGTCGGACATCTCGTCCTTCCACGTCATCGGCACCATCTTCGACACGGTCTACAAAGAGGGTGCATATCTCTTGCAACCGGGCGCCGACGCCGGTGGCGGTCAGGCACTCGATCTCGCTCCGGCGCAGGGTGGCTTCGTCGAGTTCTCGCTCCCCGTCCCCGGCAAGTACCCGTTCATCACGCATAAGTTCGCCGATGCGACGCAGGGCGCGGCCGGAGAGTTCGTCGCAGGCAACGTCCCCGCAGACGCGGCGGGCTGATGCCACGACGCGCAAAACGGCTGGCTGTTAGGTTCGCGGTGGCCAGCCGAGCCGGAGGCTGCGATGCGACGCGTGAGACCTCATCAGCTCATATTCGCGATCGGCCTTCTGATCGCAGTGTTCACGCTCGCCAGTGGGCTCATGCCCGCGCTCACACACTGGGGCGACACTTCGCACATCCGCCGGGAGGCGTTCGTCAACGTCCCCACCGCAGTGAAGGTCGCCTTTTACGTAGCAGTCGCCACCATGCTGCTCTGCGTCGGGTGGCTCGCATCGTTGCGGGTTCGCAACTACGAGCGGGGCACGTCCGACGATCGGCGCACAACGCGCAAGAACGCCAAGCGGCGCTTCCGCGACTACCGGTCGGGCGTGTTGATGCAGACGCTCTTGCGCGACCCCGCCGCCGGCATCATGCACTCGTGCGTGTATTTCGGATTCGTCGGTCTGTTCATCGTGACCGTCGTGCTCGAGGTCGACCACCAGATGCCGGACGCGCTGAAGTTCCTGCACGGCCGCACGTACGAGGCGTTCAAGGCGGGGGCCAATGCAGTCGGGCTCCTGTACTTGATCGGGGTGACGTGGGCCCTCGTTCGTCGCTATGTGCAGCGTCCATATCGCATCCGAATCAAGACCAAGCCCGAGGACGCGGTCATCCTCGGCACGCTCGGGATCCTCGGGCTGACCGGCTTCTTTGTCGAAGCGGTACGTATCGCCTCGGAGCACAAGCCCTCATTCGAGAAGTGGTCATTCGTTGGCTACGGCCTGGCCAATCTCATCGACACGTGGCCGAGCCACACGCTCCTTGTCGTACACCGCTGGCTTTGGGCTGCACACGTGCTGGCGTTCCTCGTGTTCCTCGCGATCCTGCCGACCACGAAACTTCGGCACATGTTCGCGTCGCCGATGAACATGTACATGAGCGATCGCGATCGACCCAAGGGCGCGATGAAGCCGATGCCGAACCTCATGGAGACCGAGCTCGAGAGCTTCGGGGCGGTGAAGGTCGAGGACTTCACGTGGAAGCAGCTCTTCGACACCGACGCATGCACGATCTGCGGACGGTGCACGTCGGTGTGCCCGGCGCACGCAACCGGCAAGCCGCTGGACCCGCGCGAGATCGTGCTGAAGACGGGCGAGGTGATGGCCGCGACGGGAACGCCGCCGGTGTCGCCGCCGGTCGGTCTCGACGCGGAGATCAACGTCACTGCCGACAGCCTGTTCGAGCGCATCACGTCCGAAGAGCTGTGGGCGTGCACGACGTGCAAGGCGTGTGACGAGATCTGCCCGGTGAACATCGAGATCCT